>JAJTFY010000139.1 GCA_021299175.1 Chitinophagaceae bacterium | reverse complement strand
ATCTTCATGACAGACAATGGAAGCCTCAGCCTGGTTCCTCCCAGAACCGGTAAGCCACATACTCAAAACCTTCCCCTCAAGCAAGGCAAGGGCTCATTGTATGAAGGTGGGATCCGTGTTCCGATGATCATTGCTGGCCCTGGCATACAAAGCAATGAGACCAACCACCAGTATATAAGTGTTGATGATTGGTTCCCTTCCATGATTGAGCTCGCAGGGATTAAACAATACAGCACCGTCCAAACCATAGACGGGAAATCCATCGTCCCTTTTTTGAAAAACCCTGACCTTAAAGACGACAAAAAGGTTTTGTTATGGCATTATCCCAACAACTGGACCAATGTCAACCACCACGGGATTTCCTGGGGAACATCCCTGCGCAAGGGCAATTGGAAGCTGATTTATTTTCACAAGACCGGGGAGCTGGAATTGTATGATCTCTCCAAGGACATTGGAGAAGAGCATGATTTGGCAAAAGCCCAACCTGCGAAACTCCGTGAAATGGCATCCCTGATGACCAATACATTGAAAAAGCGCAATGCTTCTATGCCCACTTTCAAACAGAATGGACAGCAAATTCCTTGGCCAGAAGAATCCCTGCAGCAGCATTTGAGTCAGTCAGTTTCCAAGCCAAGAAATACTCCATAGCAGAAGGCAATCCTTTGTACTTGTTTTACTGCCCAGCTTTTGCCTGCTTGAGCAGTTGCTGGAGTGCTTTTACTTTTTCAGGATATTTGAGATAGAGATTGTTTTTTTCCTGGAGATCATTTTTGAGGTCATAGAGTTGAACATGTACCGCAACCCCGTTGATGGTTTCTGGACTGCTTTGGACCAATCCTCCACCGGAGTTGCCTGTCATGATCAGTTTCCATTCATTTTCCCTTATGGCAAAAAATCCTTCGCCGGAGTGATGCACCGTATAGGGTCTGTTGTAGGTTGGTATATTTTTATCGAGCAACAGGGGCAATAAACTATAGCTATCCTGTGCTTCTTTTTCAGGAATATGGCTGCTTAATATGGCTGCACACGTTGCTAAAAAATCTGTCTGACATATCGTTGCATCAGAAATGGAATTGGCCTTTATTTTGCCCGGCCATTTTACGATGAATGGCACATGGTGCCCTCCCTCCCAAAGATCTGTTTTCATTCCCCTGAAGGGGTAGTTGGGATAATGATCATATTTCATTACGGCGTTCATGGCACCACTCATTTTCTCTCCATCCTGACCAGGAGATCCATTGTCGCTGGTAAAAATGATGAGGGTGTTTTTATCAATGCCAGCCTCTTCAACGGCCTTCATGATTTCAGCCACTGCCCAATCCGTTTCTTGCACAAAATCCCCGTATGGCCCAGCTTTGCTGGTACCCCTGAAAATTGCAGAAGGTGCGATGGGTACATGCGGTGATGTCAAGGCAAAATAAAGAAAGAAGGGTTTTTTAATGGTTGCTTTTTCCTTGATGAAACTTACTGCTTTAGCGGTAATGCTCGGCACAACGGCTTCGAGGCTCCAGTTGTCTACCATGAATCCAGGATGACCATACATGGAATCAGGTTTGTAGCGGGAGGGAATGCCGACTGTTCTGTTGTTCTCAAAAAAACAATAGGGTGGATAATTGGGTACATCGTCTCCAAAATAATAATCGAAGCCTTTGGTGGTTGGTCCATTTTCAAGGGGTTTTGAAAAGTCAACCAGTTTTTCAATTCTTAACCGGTCAGCTGGTTTGTCATTCCCTTTGTACAAAGAGTCCCTGAAGAAGCTGTTGTTCTTCAAGGGCCAATCCCAGCCCAAATGCCACTTGCCAATGCATGCAGTTGCATAGGCATTCTCCTGAAACAATTTGCCTACTGTAAATCGTTCCGGTTCAATCAGCGGCGGATCATAATGTTTCAGTACACCTCTTTTTAAAGAGGATCGCCACCCATACCGACCGGTCAAAATCCCATACCTTGTTGGGGTGCAGAGCGATGCGGGAGTATGGGCATCTGTAAATGTTTTTCCTTGCCTTGCGAGCCGGTCTATGTTGGGTGTGCTGATTTTTGATCCTGGGTTAAGGCAGCTGAGGTCACCATAGCCAAGGTCATCTGCCAGTATGAAAATGACGTTTGGCCGCTGCTGAGATTGTGCAGGTGGAAGTATTCCCAGCACGGCAATGAGCGGAAGAATGATTTTTTTCATGATCTGCATTCAAATGTTTTTTGCAAATGCCCTAAGGACATGTGATGATATCAATTGATCAAGGTCTTTAGCTTGATACCTGAGGGTTTGGTTTTTATGTTTACTCCACTTCCTTGTTGATAACTGCCCTCGATGGTTTTTTTACCCGGGATGTGAATTTTGAATTGCACATTCCACTCTTTCGGCCATGCAGGAAAAAGCAGCACTTCATCACCATTGGTTTGCACCAGCATATTTTGTAGGGCCCGGGATGAAACAGATCCATGGTCCTGGTCTGGAACCCAATCATAGTTGGGCCCCCAGAAGGCAGGAAACCTGCTGCTGTTCTGTTTTGCAGTGAAATTAGACGTTACCATTTTCTTTGCCTCTGCTGTCAATCCGAGCAAGGCTGCCTGAATGGCATCCTGGTGCCAACCCTGCCAGCTTTTGTATCCCCTCAGGGCAAATGTATGCAAGGCCAGGGGAAGCCCAGGCTTGCCAACGCCAAATATCCTGTAGGGGAATACGGCATACAATTCAGGGTTTTCAATGTTCAATCTTTTGCCAAGGTTTTCACCGCTGGTTAGGATTTTTTGTCCTAGAGAATCGCTGATGGGCATGGCAGGAATTTCTTTTTTGAATCTTTTGCTCATGTTCAGGAAACTGCTTTCAAACAAACCAGGTTTGTTCAGGATCTGGTCAAGGCACCAATGCAGTCCGCCAATTTCTGGTGCAGGATTGGTTACTCCTTCCTGATAGGTCTCAAGCGACTGTGCAGGTGTGATCAGCAATTTCCCTTTTTCATCTCGGGCATAATGATTGTTATAGAAGGCAATGATTTCCTTGATGAAGGGCACTGCCTTGCTTTTGAAATATGCCGAGTCTTTGGTGAATTCCAGGTAGTCAAACATCATCGCACAGAGTTCCAGTCCGCCCTGCCAATAGTATCTGATGTATAAATTATCCGACACCCCGTCTGGCTTGTTTTTTCTGTTCCATCCGTAATTGTCAATCAGGTAAGAACCCCATGGGGTCATTGTTTCAGGGAAATAGGCTCCTTCATGGTTGAAGTATTTGTTTGTCCTGAATTTCGCCAGCGCCAATGCGTTGTTGTACATGTCAAAAAAAGGTTTCATCATTTCGTGGTCTCCTGCATGCAACATGGTCCAGTAAATCAGCCTTGTATTCTGGAACCAGAAATTACCGCCCCATTCGCGGTAGTCTGCATCAAACCCTTTTTTGCCGCTGCCCATGTTTTCATTCAGGTCAACCGTAAAAATGGAACCATTGAATTTGATGGGCAGTCCGCCTCTTCCGGCACAGGCATTCATGTAGCGTTGCAGGGTGTATGCCTGCGTGATCTCAAATGTTTTTTCTTTTGCTGAATCAGAACTGATGATGATATAGTGCCTGTTCCAAAACGCCTTCCACCAGGACAGATGGTTGTTAAGATCCAGTCCGGTAGGAGATTTCATGGGTTTTTCAAGCTTTTTTTCAATGGCTTGTTTCCAGTTTTCGATGGATGGGTTGTTGGATTTTTGGATCACTGCGTACATCGCAAAATGCTTTGTGGGTGCGATGGTGGAAAGTTGAATGGCTGATGTTTTTTTGAACTCTTTTCCTCCAACGATGGCGCCAAATCTTTGCCCAATCAATGGATCTTTTCCGATGGTATTGAAGGCACTGATGTTTTGGTTGTCGAGGGTCATCTGCCAGATGGAGCTCTTGTTTTCATGGCACCATCCAATGGCATTGTTGAACTGAAGCACTGTATCTTTTTCTGACAGGAATGGTTCATCCCTGAATGTCACTCCATATCCTGAATGCCGCTCATTTCCGGTGAGCAGCCTTTGTTCTTTGCGCCAAAGCTGATTGATGACATCAATGCTCAAAGGAAAATTGGAATGGCCCTCAACATGGATGACAGGATTGTTGGCATCAATCCAGCAATTGATTTCAATGGTTTTCTCCTCTTTTTTTCCGCTGATCCTGATCATGCCTTTTTCAAGATCCAGCGTTTGGGTGAATTCTGGTCTACCCAGAGATTGGCGCCTATATCACCATTGCCCATGGGCATTGATCCTGATGAATTAAGGCTCTGGCTTGTCCAGCTTACATTGTATGGAGCAATATTGTTTTGCGCCTTTCCACCAATAGCATTCAGCAATAAGAGTATTCCCAGAAAGTATCGATGCAGCATAGGTCTTGTCATATGCTTTTATTTTCTGTATGCATCCTTGTAGGTACCCATTTTGTCAAATGGGATGGGTTCAAATCCAGGAATCATTTTATAAACCTTTGCATCAGGCTTCAGGTTGAAGTTCTTGTTTTTCATGTCAACAAATCCTGGATCTTCTTTTGTTACCCAATTGTTTTTTCCATCCATCTGCGCATGTTGACCTCCCAATAATTTGATTGGATTTTCTGGTCCTCCAACAATCAGGTTTCCTTCCAGCATGTTGCCCCTGGAACGCATGCCCTGCCACTCTTTCCCTTCAACAATTTCATCAAGGTAGGGAAGCAATTCGGGGTACCTTGTTGAATAAGGTGGTGACCTGAAGTCAATCTCCTGCTCAAGCCTCTTTCTTATAACCCCTTTCTTTCCGAACATTTCCTTTGTTTGTGGTGCAGCCCAGGTATACCAAAGTGCAGAAACTACTGCCGTGTGCGCAATAGGGTTGATCACAATATTGTTTTTCATCATCAGGTTCCAGCCTGCATTGCTGAAGAGCACGCCATGGTCGGTTTTCATGTTGTTGAAAACATTTCCATAAACATAGACATCTGTTGATGAGTCATCACAATAGATACCCATGGTCATCCTGTTCGGATTACCACAATTGTCAAGATAATTGTACCTGATCACATTTCCCCGGTCGCTTGGGTTCCTGCCGATGTACCAGGGTGAGGTATCGTTTGAATTCAGGGTTACATCATGGATATAGTTGTATTCGAACAGGTGATCGTTTCCATGCACAAAGATGCCATGCCAGTCTGAATTGAAAATCTCATTGTGTGAAATCCTGTTGCCACATCCATCTACCCGTATGCCTGCCCATGTGAATTTATTTCTTCTGGTATAGTTGTATACCCTGCAGTTTTCAGCATAGCTGTTTCCCTTGGTCAGGGTTTTCTTATCACCTCCACTGATGTAGATTCCACCACTTCCGGTATTGTACACATCACAACTCAGTACACCATTGTTGCTGCCGGCATTTCTGTTCCAGGTATTGTTCTTGTAGATATGGTTTTGAAAACTTCCAATCTGTCTGGATTGTGGTTCACCAACATAGTCATCAATTGAGGCATTCTCATCCAACAATTTCGCCCCCTGGCCCATGAAAATACCAGAAGTACCCACATTTCTTACGGTGCAGCCGGCAACAAGGGTTTGATTGCTGCGCTCAATATAAACGCCGATTCCCCTGCCTGCTTCAACGGTAAGCCCCCTTAGTGTTACGTGCTCAGTGCCCTCCAATGCGATAATCGGATCTTCCAACATGGAAACCTGGATCAGTGCGCCCTTCATATCTGCAGGTGGCCAGAAGTAAAGGATTCCTGATGTTTCATCAATATACCATTCTCCCGGGCTGTCCAGTTCTTCAAGTATATTGATGGCCACATACTCCTGAAAATCTTTTCCGGAAGCAACACCATAAATATGCGGTTTCCTGAGTTTGACCTGTCCGGCAATCGTATCAATAAAATCAATGGGGTTATAGTCATCCGCAAATCCATAATTCAGTGTGCCTTGGATCCAGATATTCTGTTGCCCAATCCATTTTTTATGCCTGATGTCTGTATAGGCAAACAGCGCCCCCCGATTGGATTTGTCGCCAGTGCGGGGAACAGATCCAGGATCAGCTACTTTCCCGATTTTCATGGCACCTTTGTTGGGATACCTTGACAGGGTCATGGGTT
>JAJTFY010000028.1 GCA_021299175.1 Chitinophagaceae bacterium | reverse complement strand
CTTTACTTTCAAATATCCTGCCGTTGAATCTGCAGACAGCATCAAGCCTTTGAAAATTGAAATGGATGCGGGCGGAGGATCAACCGATGTAGGTGATGTCAGTTATGCATTGCCCACTGTAGGATTGCGTGCTGCAACCTGGGCCCCTGGAACCCCCGCCCACAGCTGGCAAGCCGTCGCCTGTGGCGGAACAGAAATAGGCACCAAAGGAATGCTGGTGGCTGCAAAAACCATGGCATTGACTGCAATTGACCTTTTCACCAATCCTGCATTGATCCAACAATCAAAAGACGAGTTCCTGAAAATGAAAGGCGATTATAAATACGAAGCCTTGCTTGGAACAAGAAAACCTGCATTGAATTATAGGGACTAATCATCAATACAACAAGAACATGAAACAACTGCTTTTATCCATATCTACATTGCTTGCATTGGGCGTCAGTGCACAGAAAAAAGAATTCACAGAACAACAGATGCTCCGTGGAGGTTCAAACAACATCACCACTCAACTTCCCCGAGTACTGGGATGGGTAGACGATGCAAGGTTGCTCATCAACAAAAAAGAACACCAGGATTCAGCCATGAAAGTATTTCTGGTGGATTGCAAAACAGGCAAGATGACCCCATCATCAACAGACCTGTTGAAAAAAGAAACCGGCCCCATGGTTACGGTGAGCCTGAGAGACAATGATGTGTTTGTTGCCATACCTGGACAGCCGACAAAACAGTTGACAAAAACGCCTGAAACAGAGGTGAATCCTACACTTTCTCCAGACAAGGCGTGGGTTGCCTTCACCAGAAAAAATGATCTGTACACCATCAACATTGCATCCGGAAAAGAATACCGCATCACCAAAGATGGTACAGACCTTATCCTGAATGGCTATGCCAGCTGGGTGTATTTTGAAGAGATCCTCGGAAGACCCACCCGCTACAAGTCTTATTGGTGGAGCCCCGACAGCAAGCAGATTGTTTTCATGCGCATGGATGATACCAAGGTTCCCCTCTTCCCGATATACGGTGAAACCGGGCAACATGGCTATTCTGAAAATACCCGGTATCCAAAAGCAGGCGATTCCAATCCAACCGTTCGCATTGGCATCACACCTGTGGAAGGTGGTCATTTGACCTGGGCTGATTTCAATGAAAATGAAGACCAGTATTTTGGCATGCCCTACTGGACGCCTGATGCAAAAACCTTGTTGATACAATGGATGAACCGCGGTCAGGACAACCTCATCATTTATGCCGTGAACCCTTCCAATGGCAGCAAGAAAGAAGTATACAACGAAAAACAAAAAACATGGATTGACCTTGATGATCAGGGAGGTCGCATCAGTTTCCTTGCCAACAACAAGGGATTCATTCTCCAAAGCGATAAGGATGGATGGGATCAGCTGTACCTGCACAACAATGATGGTACCCTCAAAAACCAAATCACCACTGGACCCAACTGGAGCACTGCCGTTCAATTCATCGACGAAGCAAAAAACATCATTTATTTCACATCAAGGCAACAGAATTCAGTGCGCACAGACCTTTACCGTGTTGATTTTGATGGCAAGAACCAAATGCGACTGACTTTTGGTGACTATACCCATGCAGCCGACTTGTCTCCCAATGGAAGCTATTTCACCACCCGCTATTCCAATGCATCAACTCCTGACAGATTGGCCCTGTTGAACAACAATGGCAAGCTGATTCTTGAACTAGGAGACAGCAAAGGACCTGATTTTGATGCCTATGCCATGGCCAAAACCGAGATCCTGAGAATACCTTCTGAAGATGGTCTTTTTCAGCTTCCCATCCGTATCACATGGCCACTCAATTTTGATCCTACCAAACAATATCCTGTCATGATCAATATTTACGGTGGTCCTAATGCAGGCACGGTTCGTGATGGCTGGCAGTTCAGCGGACAAACCCAGTGGTGGGCCAAAGAAGGGCTGATACAGGTAGCGATGGACCATCGGGCCAGTGGGCAGTTTGGTAAAAATGGCATCAACTATATGCATAGAAACCTGGGCAACTGGGAACTGAAAGACTGGATCACGATTGTAAAATGGTTGCGAACACATGGCGCAGATTCAACACGCGTCGGTATTGCGGGTTTCAGCTATGGCGGATACATGACCTGCATGGCATTGACTGCAGGGGCAGGTTATTTCACCCATGGACTAGCAGGAGGAAGTGTAACAGACTGGAAACTATATGACAGCCATTATACTGAGCGTTTTATGGATACACCTGCAGAGAATCCACAAGGCTATGCAGCAGGTGCTGTCATGACCTATGCAGATCAATACAAGGGACTGCTCAGGATCTATCATGGCACCATGGATGACAATGTACACATGCAAAACAGCCTTCAACTGGTGAAGAAATTGCAGGATGCCAAAAAACATTTCGAATTCATGCTCTACCCTGGAGGAAGACATGGCTGGGGTGGCAACCAACAGTTTCATTCTTCCAATGAAAACAATGCATTCATCTACAAGAACCTGTTGAAAAAAGAACTGCCTTTGTCCATGATTCGATAAACAAAAGAACCTGTACGCCGATACATGAATATCTTTAATGAAGCCAAAACTTGCCATTTATGACCCCAACCAGATTGTTTGACTGCCTTGAATGGCAGCTCCAAAAATTTCCAAAGGAAGATATGTTTGCCGCCAAAGAAGATGGCGTTTGGAGAAAATACAGCACAGCAGAAATCCAACAATTGGTCAACAACCTTAGCATGGGACTGATGCGCGCAGGTATTGGATACCAGGACGGAACCATCGAGGGAAGAGACAAGATAGCCATCCTCAGCAACAACAGGCCTGAGTGGATAATGCTTGATCTTGCGGTACAACAAACAGGGGCTGTGCTCACACCCATTTATCCCACCATCAATGTCAATGAGCTTGAATTTATCCTCAATGATGCTGCAGTAAAACTGGTTTTCGTAAGTGACCAGGAATTGTACAACAAGGTCCAATCCATCCGTTCCAAAACACCTTCAGTGCAAGCTGTTTATGCATTCAATGACATACAGGAAGCACTTCACTGGAAAGAACTGTTGCACAATGGCAATGATGAAGAACGGAATACACTGGAAGCATCAAAGGCCAGGGTGAACCCAAAGGAACTGGCCACCATTCTCTATACCTCAGGCACAACTGGTTTTCCAAAGGGTGTTATGTTGAGCCACCACAATATTCTTGATAACATCATGAATGTGGAGGAGCTGCTTGAGCCCATCTGTGGACCCAAAGACAGGTCACTGAGTTTTCTTCCCCTGAACCATATTTTTGAAAGGGTCATCACCTATGTCTACATGTACAGGGGCGTTTCCGTGTACTACGCAGAAAGCCTTGACACCGTTGGGGAGAACCTGAGGGAAGTCAAACCAAGCCTTTTCTCTACCGTTCCCAGACTCCTGGAAAAAGTATACGAAAGAATCATCAACAAAGGCAAGGAGCTGACAGGCATCAAAAAGAAACTGTTTTTCTGGGCAGTGTCAGTAGGCAACAAATATGAGGTTGATAAAAACCAAGGCATAGGATACAACCTTCAATTGGCCATTGCCAACAAACTGATCTTCTCCAAATGGCGCGAGGCATTGGGAGGAAATGTAAGGGCCATCGTTACCGGTGCAGCTGCCTGCCAAGTAAGGCTGTTAAGGGTTTTCACTGCTGCCAAACTTGTGGTGATGGAAGGCTATGGACTTACCGAAACCTCTCCGGTGATCAGTGTCAATCGTTACGAAAGCTTCGGAAGAAGATTTGGCACCGTGGGCAATGTGATCAGGAATGTTGAAGTGAAATTGGCAGAAGATGGAGAAATCTGCTGCAAAGGTTCCAATGTGATGATGGGATACTACAAGCGCCCAGACCTCACCGCAGAATGCATTGACAGTGAAGGATGGTTCCATACGGGTGATATAGGTGTGTGGGTAGAAGGAAACTTCCTGAAAATCACCGACAGGAAAAAAGAGATTTTCAAGACCAGTGGCGGAAAATATGTTGCCCCCCAGCCGATTGAAAACAAGATGAAAGAATCACCTTTCATTGAACAGATGATGGTGGTAGGCGCAGAAAGAAAATTCACTGCAGCCCTGATTGTACCCGCAATGGGCAATTTAATTTCATGGGGCAGGAAGCACGGCGTTGACATCCAATCACCTGAAAAAATATTGGACAGTCCAAAAGTGATCGAGCACTATAAATCAATTATCGAAAAATACAACCAGCATTTCAACCCTGTTGAACAAGTCAAGAAATTTGAATTGATCAATGCAGAATGGACCATCAATGGAGGAGAACTTACACCAACATTGAAGCTGAAACGCAAGGTCATCATGGAAAAATATGCGGATGCGGTTGAACGCATTTATGGCGTAGAGGACTAGAAATAATGTTGTGATGCTGGCATGCGGAACAACTTGTTGCGCTGATAATTTGAAAACATCAAATACTCCTCTTCGTGCGCCCTTGTCCAGTGCTGATAAGCACTTGCATCTGTAGCAGGACCAAAAAGCCATTGGTTATAGGCCTCGAACATGCCTTCACGCATCAGGTATTGAAGATGTTCAAACAACTTGAATGGATATTTTCCGGCTGAATCATTGAACCAGTCCAACAAAAACCTGGACCTGATGACCAGCAAGGTTTCTGGCGTAATCCCACGCAAAGAAAGGGAGGATTGTTTGTTCATGACCTCCAAGAACTTCTGTTCAAAAGGAGTGGTTGGCTTGATAAAATGTTGCTTGCTGTCTCCCGGCATGAATACACGCTTGTAAGATTCAAGCAACAATATTTTGATTTCAGCAGTGCGCACAGAATAACTTTCAAGGTTGACAAAGACCTCACCATAGACCAGGCTTCTTGCCTTGTCTGCCGCTGCAAAATAAAATTTTGCAGCATGATAGTAATTGACGGAATAAGAAGGATCAACTGAAATACCTGTTTCCCACTGGGCAATGGCTTCTGCAGGCTTTTGCTGTGTCCAGAGCAAATCTCCGTATTCTGCAAACAAAGGTCCGCTTGCATCAAATTTCTTCAGGCCCTTTTTGTAGACCTTATCACATTGCTTGTATTCTTCTGTTGCCTTGAAAATATTTCCTGCAATTTGAAATACCTGCACATCAGCATCTTCCCTATCAGTCAATGGAAGAATCCTTTCTGCGGCCCGCTTGTAATCACCTGCCAGATAATAAGTGAAGGCCACATCTTTGAGCAGCGTCAGGTTTGTAGGTTCCAATTCAAGTGCCTTTGCAAGCACCATCATGGTATTGCTATAATCCGATTGGCGTTGGAATGAAATCGCAGTTTCCCTCAACTGCTGCACGGTTTGCTGTGCATTGGCTGCGGCAAAAACAAAGGACAATATGATGAATAACCTGATCCGGATCATGAGCATAAAATTAGATCAAATGGGTCAGCAAACCATCACGCAATTTGGGCTCAAACCATGTACTCTTGGGCGGCATCACATTTCCGCTGTCTGCAATGTCGAACAATTGCCCAATGCTGACAGGATAAAAACTGAAAGCAACCTTCATCTCTCCACTGTCCACCCGTTTTTCAAGCTCTTTCAAGCCCCTGATTCCACCCACGAAATCAATCCGTTTGTCGGTTCTTTGGTCTTCAATGTTCAGGAATTTTTCGAGAATATTCCTGGAAAAGATGGATACATCCAGGACGCCAATTGGGTCATCAGTGTATGTTCCTTTGATGGATGTAAGGTGATACCACTCTCCTTCCATGTACATCCCAAATTCATGGAGTTGTGCCGGATCAACAGGTACCTCAGAGGAAGACACCATGAAATCCTCCTGCAATGCACTGATCAATTCATTCGGTTCCATACCATTGAGATCCTTCACTACCCTATTGTAGGGCATGATCTTCAACTCATCCGCAGGAAACAAGGTGGTAAGGAAGCCATCGGCTTCAGGCCCTGCATCAGCTCCCAGAGCAGCACGGACCTTGGCAGCACTTGCTGCACGGTGATGACCATCTGCGATATAGGTACAAGGAACTTCTTTTTCAAAAATGGTGGTGATCGTATTTACGGCATCATCTGCAGCAATGACCCAAATGCGGTGGCTGATGCCATCGGCAGCCTTGAAATCATATGCAGGCAGGTTATTTTTTTTCCAATCCCTGATCAATGCATCCAGGGATGCAACATTGCGGTAGGCAAGAAATACATTTCCGGTCTGTGCCCTTGTTACCTTGATATGGTTGATCCTGTCCTGCTCTTTTTCAGGTCTTGTGAACTCATGCTTCTTGATGATATCGTTTTCATAATCATCAACAGCTGAACAACAAACCAGACCCGTCTGGCTTCTTCCATCCATCACCAATTCATAAATATAATAACAGGGTGTTGCATCCTGAAACAAAACTCCTGATGTCAACATTTCTGCAAGATTCGATTTGGCCTTTTCATAGACTGAGCTATCGTAAATGCTCAGTTCAACAGGCATGTCTACCTCAGACTTGGTAACATGAAGGAAGGAATGCGGATGGCCATCCACCGCAGCACGTGCCTCATCACTTGAGAGTACATCATAAGGGGGAGCAGCAACTTCCGTTGCCAAACTTACTTGGGGCCTTGCTGCCCTGAAAGGAAAAATTGTTGCCATGGTATTTGTTTGCTATGCGTGTTTGTTTGCGAAATCCTTGATAAGGGCTGTGATATCCACCACACTGCTCAAAGGCAGTGCATTGTACATGGAAACCCTGAAACCACCAACACTCCGGTGGCCTTTGATACCCACCATTCCCTCTTCTTTGCACCTTGCAAGAAAGTGTTTTTCCAACGCAGGATCTTGCATGGTGAAGACTGCATTCATTTTGCTCCTGACTTGTTTTGGAACGGGCAGGTTGAACATGGGTATGGATTCCAGCGTGCTGTACAGCAGCTCCGCCTTTTGGTTGTTGATTGTTTCGATGGCTGACACACCGCCGATTTTCTTCAGCCACCTGAGGGTAAGCAGGCAAACATAGATGGCAAAAACGGGAGGCGTATTGAGCATGGAGCCATTGGCAACATGCTGCCTGTAATCCATCATGGAAGGGATTGCCTTGTTTCCAGTTTCAAGAAAATCTTTATCTGCCACCACAAGGTTTACTCCGGCTGCTCCAATATTTTTCTGCGCTCCTGCATAGATGAAGGAGAACCTGTTGAAGTCCATGCTACAGCTGAGGATATCACTGCTCATGTCTGCAATCAGGGGAGCGGATACTGAAGGGATGCCCTGCATCTGTGTTCCTTCAATCGTATTGTTGGTGGTATAATGAAAATAAGCGGCATTGTCTGGTATGGTATACCCTGTCGGGATGTAGCTGTAATTGCGATCTTTAGAAGAAGCAACCACTTCAACATCCCCAAACAATTTGGCTTCCTTGATGGCCTTGGAACCCCAGACACCACCATCCAGATAAGCCGCCTTTTTTCCCTTAGTAAGAAAATTCATGGGTACCTGGAAAAACTGGGTAGATGCCCCACCGTGCAGGAACATCACTTCCTTGTTGCCATCCAGTTGCATCAGTTCCCTGACCAACTGCATGGCCTCGCTAACCACCGATTCAAACATCGGCGTTCTGTGACCAAACTCCAGGATGGATAATCCGGTTTCATTGAAATTCAGGATGGCACGACTGGCTTCTTCAAATACTTCCTTTGGAAGGATGCTCGGACCCGCATTGAAATTGTGTATCATGTTACTGTTTGCTTAGGAAAATGGAATGGCAGCAGCGACGCAAAGATACTTAATTTAGAGAAGAGCGCAGCTGAGACAGATCAGGTTGCCCCGCATCCACCCATGCGGTAAACCAAAAACTGGCGACCCCATAGATCGCATCCCTCATCCGCCTTTCCACCATTCCATTGAGTTTTCTGTGATAGATGCCGGCATATTGCGCTGCATATTGGCGCAATACCATCCCATTCCTGCTCTCGTAGGCAAACCGAAAATCCATGGGATAGGCCTGGCTGATTTTTTTCTCCACTGTCAAAACCGTGTCAGCGGCTGCAGCGCTTTCATAGACCCTGTCCCAAATAAAATGCAAGGGACGGTTCAGATAAGCAGCAGGTCCAATGATAAAATCATATTGTTTTTCAGCATAGAGCTCTGGCAAACGGCTCTCCCAAAATCCATGAATGCCCAGTTGATCTGTCTTTTGACCATTGTGGTTGCTGCTGGCATGCAAGGGCACATGCACGTCTGCAATGTAGTGACCAAGGTCAGCAGAAATCTTCAGGATGGCATCTGCATTGCATTCCTGAAAAGCCTTTTTCAAACGGGCTTGCATGATCATTATCCACCAGGGAGCGATGCCATGTGCATTCAGCGTATCTGCCGAAAAACGAAGCACCGCATCATCCCATTTTCTCGGGAGGCTGTCTTTCGTGCCTTGCAAATAATGATCCATGTCAATATAATGCCTTGGGGCCTCTTCTGCAATGGCATAGCGCCGCTTGTCAGGATCCACCGCATGGTCAGCCAGGTAGCGGATGTTCTTTTTATAAAAGGAAATCATTGCCGGAGGAAGGAGGAACACGGCATGGTAGTTGATATGGCGATGGCCAAAAAAGCCCCAACTGCCGGATTGCAATGGAAGTAAAACAACAAAGGCACTAAAGCAACAGTACAAATAAAATCGACTACTCCATGCTTTTGAACGCGAAAAATTAAAAAGGTCTTCAACCCATTGTTCCCAAAGATCACCCCACTTCCCTACCATCACCTCATTCATTTTAATTGGACAACTAAACGCTGCCCGTGTGCTCTGCTTTTGATTTTGAGGCATGCCTTGCCCCATGCTTGACATCATGTTCAGCAACATCTGTTACGCCCCCAGAAACAATGAACTTCATTGCGTCAGCAGAACTGACCCCTTCAATTTTCCGAATACGATCAGGCTTTACCAGATAAGTGATGCCTGAAAATGCATAAGAATGCGGTATATACACAGCCACATGTTCATGCAATCCAAACTCGCTGACATCAGTCTGTGTGATGAATCCAACCCGCCAAACATCCGGAGATTCAATCGACACCAACACAGGCTTGTCAAATTTTCTTTTGTTGCCGGCAAAAGCCTCTAAAAAATCCTTGACAGTTGAATAGATAATCTTGACCCCGGGTGTCTTTTCCAAAATATTATCAAACAGCTCCACCAATTTGGAAACAATAAAAGAGGAAGATATATACCCGACCAAGAACACAATAACCACCACCACCAGGAAGCCCAGGCCAGGAATTTTCTCGGGATATCCCTGCGGGTTCAGTTTGACCAGGTCGGGAAACAAAACGTGAAGCAGATTGGGAAGAATGCCATCAATCAGGTTGAACAATGACAGCACAGCCCAAACGGTGATGACAATGGGTGCCAGGATAACCATCCCCTGAAAG
Source organism: Chitinophagaceae bacterium (assembly GCA_021299175.1). Classification (GTDB taxonomy): domain Bacteria; phylum Bacteroidota; class Bacteroidia; order Chitinophagales; family Chitinophagaceae; genus Pollutibacter. The sequence continues at coordinate 7,990 of JAJTFY010000028.1, read as the reverse complement.
AAAAAATACAAGAGTCTGCCTGGCCGAAATGATTTCATTGTGATGGTTTTAAGCAAATATACACCCTAAAAAAGGGCATAATTGGATGAAAACAACTGATTTTGAAGTGAAAATCACCAAAAAAGCGTCATTTACCCTGATTAATTACCGTTTAACATTAATTTCTAATTTTTCAACAGAAACTTTTTTTACGGTAATAGTTTCCGTAGTTTTGCGCCTCCAAAATGAATATAGATACAAAAGAGAGGATCGTTCAACATGCCAGAGACCTTTTTGTAAGGCTGGGGATACGCTCAGTGTCAATGGACGACATTGCTGGGCAGATAGGCGTTTCCAAAAAAACCCTTTATCAGCATTTTGAGGACAAGGATGAACTAGTGGAGCGTGTCGTGGAATTTGAAACCATCAGGATGCAAGATGAATGCCATGTCTGCTCCACTACTGCAGAAAATGCAGTAGAAGAAATTTTCAAGACCATGGAAATGGTTATGCAACATTTCAGGAACATGAACCCGATGGTGTTGTTTGACATGCACAAGTTTCATGGGAATGCCTTCACTAAATTCATGGAATACAAAAACATCTTTTTGCTGGATTTCATATCAACCAATTTAAAAAGAGGAGTCAGCGAAGGATATTTCAGGCAAGACATCAAAATAGACATCCTGGCAAAATTCAGGTTGGAATCCATGATGCTGGCTTTCAACATGGAGGCCTTCCCACCAGCAAAATACAATGTGGCTGAGGTAACCATCATCATGATCGAAAACTTTCTATACGGGCTGGCAACAGCATCAGGGTTCAAACTGATCGAACAATACAAGGCAAAAAAGAACACTATACATGCACAATAAAAAAGGACATATGATACGTTGGGGCTTTATTATTTTTTCAACCGCAATGCTGTTGTTCAGTGCTGCAAATGCACAACAGAAATACAAGTTATCGGTCAACCAGGCTGCTGATCTTGCATTGAAAAATGTGACAGAAATCAAAAACCTGCAGATTGACAGGGAATTGCAGTTGGCCAAAAACAAGGAATATGTTGGTCAAACCATGCCACAGATCAATGGCAGCATTCAAACGCAGCATTTTTTCAATATACCTGTAACCCTGTTGCCAGATTTTGTTTCTCCATCCGTATACCAGGTGTTGACAGAAAACGGTGTACGCAACGGTGCAGGTAGCCCCATATCAAAACCCAATACTCCAACCCAGTACTTCCCAGCACAATTCGGGGTTCCATGGCAGTCATCAGCGGGGATACAATTTCAACAGCTGCTGTTTCAACCTGATCTCTTCATTGCCTTAAAGGCAAGAAAGAAAGCCATTGATTTTACCGATGCCAACATCAAAGTCATGGAAGATTCTGTCAAGAGCAATGTTTCCAGAGCATATTACAGTGTGTTGATCGCTGAAAAAAGAAAAAAATACCTGGATGCCAGCATCAAAAGGCTTGATAAGCTGAAAAGCGATCAGGAAAAACTATACAAGAATGGATTTGCAGAACACCTGGACATAGACAAGACGCAGGTGACACTGAACAACCTGAGTACCACATCCACCCAAATTGAAAAACTCATTGAAATTGGCTATGCATCACTCAAATTTGCCCTGGCCATTGACCAGGCAGACACACTGGAGTTGAGTGATTCTCTTTCAGCAGAGATTGTCAAAAAAGACCTGCTCGAAATGACCAATTTTAATTACGCAGACAGAAAAGAAATTCAGTTGTTAAATGTGGTAAAGGACCTTCAAGGACTGGATCTCAAGCGAAACAAACTTGCGTACATTCCTACAGTAGCCACTTTTTTCAGCTACAGCAGAAATGCCCTGGGCCAGAAATTTAACCTTCTCAATTTTTCAGATCCATGGTTCAAAACATCCCTCTGGGGAATCAATTTAAATGTTCCCATTTTTGACGGAGGACAAAAAGCGCAGCGCATCAAGCAAGCAAACCTTAATCTTCAGAAGACCAACAATACCATCGCCAATGTTCAAAGGGCAATTGATCTGCAACTGAAGGCTTCATCGATCTTGTTTAAAAATGCCCTGTCTTCACTGGATATGCAAGACAAGAATTTGGTGCTGGCAGAAAAGGTGTACAATACCACCAAGAAAAAATATGAGCAAGGATTGGGATCAAGCTTTGAATTGTTGCAAACCGAATCTGAACTGGAAAACGCACAGTCCAATTATTTCCAATCCCTTTACGATGCCATCAACGCAAAGATTTCTTACAACAGGGCCATTGGTAAACTATAATCACAAAAGAATAAAAACCAGAATATGAAAAAGTTTTTGATGATTTGCATGCTGTTCACACTGGCAGCCTGCTCAGGAAACAAGGAAGAGAACAAAGATGTGGCTTCCAAAAAAGCTGAATTGGAAAAGCTCACGAAAGAACGTGATGCCATCATTGCTAAAATAGGCACACTTGAAACAGAAATCCAGCAACTGTCTGGTGCTACTGTTGAAGAGAAAACAAAACTGGTTGAAGTGACCACACTGATCACCCAGGACTTCGCCCACTATATTGACCTGCAGGGCAAGATCACCACAGAGAATCAATACTATGTTACCCCAAGAGGAATGGGTGGACAGGTGAAAGCCATCTATGTAAAACAAGGAGACAATGTCAAAGCAGGACAGCTGCTGATGAAGCTGGAAGATGGCATCATTCAACAAAACATCAAACAGGTGGAAAGCCAGCTCTCTTTCGCCAAAAATATTTTCACCCGCCAGGAAAATCTTTGGAAGGAAGGGATTGGAACAGAAGTTCAATTCCTTTCAGCCAAGAACAATGTGGAAGGACTTGAAAAACAACTTTCTCTTGTGAAAGAGCAACTAGGAACAACCTCTGTCATTGCACAGGTATCAGGCGTGGTTGAAACAGTCAGCATCCGCGTGGGTGAAACTTTTGTAGGATCTCCCATGGCTGGCATCACCATTGTCAATCCAAGTGCCATGAAAGCGGTAGTTGAAGTTCCGGAAAACTATGTTGTAAAGGTCAGAAAAGGAATGCCTGTAATCATCTCTGTGCCAGACCTCAATGAAACCTTCAACTCAAGCATCAGCCTGATCAGTGAAACGATCAATGCCACATCAAGGAGCTTCATTGCAGAAAGCAAAATGCCCGGCAAGAGCAACATCAAACCCAACCAGGTTGCGGTGGTGAAAATACTTGATCACGCAGCAAAGGATGCCATTGTTGTCCCTGTTGAAACGGTACAAACGGATGAAAAAGGAAAATATGTTTATATCCTTTCCTTGGAAAATGGAAAGAACCTTGCCAGGAAAAAGATGGTAACCATCGGTGAGTTTTATGATGAACTGATTGAGGTCAACACTGGCCTGACCAAAGGCGACAAACTGATCACCAAAGGGTTTCAGGGACTCTATGATGGTCAGCTGATTTCAACCGCAACAAACTGATCTCATTTTCCAAGCAAGCATAAACCATTAGCATGGACAACTCCTCAAAAAACAATTCCATTTCCAATCTGCTTAAGAATGTAAAAACATTCAAGCCAACAGATTGGGCCATCAACAACAAGACGGCAGTCTACCTGATCACCCTGATCATCTCCCTCTGGGGTATCGGGCTCTTTGTTTCTTTCCCAAAAGAACAGTTTCCTGATGTTGTCATCCCCAACATTTACGTTCAAACCGTTTATGTAGGGAACTCGCCAAAGGAAATTGAAAGCCTCGTCACCAGGCCCATTGAGAAGCAGCTCAAGGGCATCACCGGAGTGAAAATCAACAAGATTACCTCCAACTCATTGCAGGATTTCTCTGCCATCATCGTCGAGTTCAGCACTTCTGTAAAAACGGATGTGGCGTTGCAGAAGATGAGGGATGCGGTTGACAAAGCGAAAAAAGATTTGCCAACAGACCTTACCCAGGAACCTGTTGTGCAGGAAATCAGTCTTTCTGAATTGCCCATCATGGCGGTGAATGTGAGCGGTGACTATGATGGTGTAAAGCTTGCAGAATTTGCAGAAGAACTGAAAAATAAGATTGAAGAACTTTCTGAGATCAGCAGGGTGGATGTTGTAGGTGCCCCGGAAAGGGAAATCCAGATCAATGTTGACCGCTACAAGATGGAAGCCGCAAAAGTAGGCTTCACTGATGTAGAACAGGCCATCCAACGTGAAAACAACGACATCTCCGGTGGTTTGTTAGCAGTTGGCGAACAGAAGCGTACCCTCCGTGTCAATGGACAGTTCAGGTCATCACTGGACCTCAACAACGTGATTGTGAAAAACGTGTATGGTGCACCACTTTATCTGCGCGACTTTGCCAATATCACGGATACCGTAAAAGAACGTGAAAGCTTTGCACGGCTCAACGGAAAAAATGTAGTTACCCTCAGCATCATCAAAAGATCCGGAGAGAACCTGATCAATGCCTCAGAAAAAATCAACGGCATTGTAACGCAATTGAAAGCGGATCAGTTTCCCAAAGACCTGAACATCAATATCACCGGAGACCTGAGCATCAAAGCATCAGCAGCCTTTGATGAATTGGTGAACTCTATTGTCATTGGTTTTGTGTTGGTGATGATCATCCTCATGTTCTTCATGGGCGTCACCAACTCATTCTTTGTGGCCCTCTCGGTTCCACTGAGCATGTTCCTTGCCTTCATCCTCCTGCCCAGTGCAGAGTTCATTGTAGGATCAAGTGTTACACTAAACTTCATTGTGTTGTTTGCGCTTCTTTTCGGCCTTGGCATTGTGGTGGATGATGCGATTGTGGTGATAGAAAACACACACAGGATCTTCTCACAAGGAAAAGGAAAAATCAGCGCCAAAGATGCAGCAAGATTTGCTGCTGGCGAGGTTTTCATTCCGGTACTGGCGGGTACACTGACCACGCTTGCTCCCTTCATCCCACTGCTTTTCTGGCCGGGCATCATTGGTAAATTCATGATTTACCTGCCCACCATGTTGATCTTCACACTGACAGCATCATTGATTGTAGCCTACATCATGAACCCTGTTTTTGCTGTAGATTTCATGACCCATGAAGACCACGAAAAGAAAAAGAAATCGCTTGTTTTTAAAAATCCTTTGTTCCTCATATTCATCATCGTGGGTCTGCTTTTTGACCTCGTTGGATATGGCAACGACCAGGCATCTTACCGCTTCATTGGCAACATGCTTGTATTCTTTGGCGGATTGATGGTGCTGAATACTTATGTGCTCACTGGCGCCATCAAAACGTTCCAGGAAAAATGGTTGCCTGCCATGATGAACAAATACGAAAAACTGCTTCAGTGGACCACACAAGGATGGAGACCTGTCAAAATGTTGATTGGAACTTTTGCATTGCTCATCTTCTCCTTTGTGTTCTTTGGAATGAGAAATGTTCCTGTTGTGCTTTTCCCACAGGGCGATCCGAATACCATTTATGTTTACCTCAAATTGCCCGCTGGTACAGAAGTAACCTATACGGATTCAGTAACAAAGCTGCTGGAATCCAGGATCAACAAGGTTTTGGGCATGGAGAACGGAAAAGAAAATCCATTGGTGGAAAGTGTGATTGCCAACGTGGCTGTTGGCGCCAGCGATCCCAACAGTGGAGACAGGAGTACAAGGCCAGAACTGGGTCGAATCCAGATAAACTTTGTTCCCTTTGAAGAGAGGGATGGTGCTGGGACCAAGCAATACCTTGATTCCATCCGACTGGTGGTGAAGAACATTCCTTCCGCGGAGATAAGTGTCAACCAGGAGAGCAATGGCCCACCCACCCAGTCGCCCATCAACATCGAGGTTTCGGGTGATAATTTCGAAGACCTGACCAGCACAGCCATCAACCTCAGGAACTACCTCAGCGATAAAAACATTCCAGGTGTTGAAGAATTGAAAATTGATGTAGACTTCTCTAACCCGGAGATTGGCATTTCCATCGACAGGGAAAGGGCTTTGATGCAAGGCCTCTCAACCGGTCAAATCGGATTGGAAATCCGTACAGCCCTTTTCGGTAAGGAAATTTCAAAGTTGAAGATTGGTGAAGAGGAATACAATATCATCATCCGCAACAATGCTTCACAAAGGAAATCATTGTCTGAACTCCTGAACATGCGCATCACCTACCGCGATTTCACCAACGGTCAAATCAAACAGGTGCCCATCAGTTCTGTGGTGAAAGCAGACCTCAGCAATACCTATGGCAGCATCAAAAGAAAGGACCAGAAACGTGTGATCACCATTTTCTCGAATGTATTGACTTCACAGGGTTTCACACCCCAGGCAGTGAATGAGGACATCAAGAAACAAATCGATGCATTCAAATCAAAACCAGAAGGTGTGTCCATTGCACAAACGGGCGAAGGAGAGCAATTGGCAGAAACAGCAAACTTCCTGAGAACAGCGATGTTTACTGCCATAGGACTGATTTTGCTGATCCTCATTTTGCAGTTCAACTCTTACAGCAGAACCATGATCGTGCTTTCTGAAATATTTTTCAGTTTGATTGGTGTGTTGCTGGGCTATGCCATAACTCAATCTACTTTTGCGGTGGTTACCACAGGTATCGGTATTGTTGGGCTTTCCGGCATTGTGGTGAAAAATGGTATTCTCGTGATAGAATTTGCAGACGAGTTGAGGGGCAGGGGCATGAAGACAAGAGAAGCAGTGATCGAAGCAGGAAAAACAAGGATTGTTCCGGTATTGCTTACTGCTCTTGCGGCCATCCTCGCACTGATTCCACTTGCTGTTGGCTTTAACATCAACTTCGTTACCCTGTTTACCGATTTGAATCCACATATTTTCTTTGGAGGTGACAACGCCGTGTTCTGGAAACCTTTGTCACTCACCATCATCTGGGGATTGATGTTTGCCTTTTTCATGACACTGCTGATCGTACCAGCCATGTACCTCATTGCTGAGCGATTGAAAAGGCCAATGAACAAATTCTTCAAAGGAAGATGGATCTCTATCCTCGGATTGCTTGGACCCGTATTCTTCCTCTTTACCGGTATTGTTTACCTGGTGAGAAGGATCCAGGGCAAACCAGTTTGGAATGGCACACTTAAAAAATAAAATACAATGGAACAATTCAGTACAAGATCGAACCACGAAATCGACTACAGGATCATTGGTGAAGAAATGCAATATGTGGAGGTTGAATTAGACCCCAACGAAACAGCCATCGCCGAAGCGGGAAGCTTCATGATGATGGATGATGGCGTTCAGATGCAAACCATTTTTGGGGATGGCTCTGGTCAGAACCAGGGTGTTTTGGGAAAACTGTTTTCAGCCGGAAAGCGACTGCTCACTGGTGAAAGCCTTTTCATGACCGCATTCACCAACATGGCAAATGGTAAAAAAAGGGTGTCCTTTGCCTCCCCTTATCCTGGAAAAATCATTCCACTGGACCTTCAACAACTTGATGGCAGGATCATTTGCCAGAAAGACTCATTTCTCTGTGCAGCAAAAGGCGTGAATGTTGGCATTGCCTTCCAAAGAAAACTGGGCACCGGTTTATTTGGTGGCGAAGGTTTCATCATGCAGAAACTGGAAGGTGATGGCATGGCCTTTGTACACGCTGGCGGACATGTGTTTGAACGTTACCTCACCCCCGGTGAAGTCTTGAAAATTGATACTGGTTGTGTGGTTGCCTTTACCCAAACCGTTGATTACGATATCCAGTTTGTAGGTGGTATCAAGAACAGCATATTTGGCGGAGAAGGCCTCTTCTTTGCTACATTGCGTGGCCCTGGTAAGGTATGGATTCAAACACTTCCCATCAGCCGCCTTGCCAGCAGGATCATCTCTTATGGCACAACCAGCAGAAGAGAGGAAGGAAGCATCCTTGGAGGATTGGGGAACATGCTGGATGGAGACGGATACTAAACCGAATCCAGTCATTTAAAAAATAGAAACTAGATTTAAATAGAAAAGCCGGCTCACATGAGACCGGCTTTCTTTTTGAATATCATGCAAGCTTAGTCGCGGCGACCATAAAGGTTGCCCAACAAGCGAAG
>JAJTFY010000027.1 GCA_021299175.1 Chitinophagaceae bacterium | reverse complement strand
CCAATCATTCTTCACGCGCATGGTAATGTCCAACATGTGGCTCTTTAAGGGAAAGGTGATCAGCAAGTTGGAAGAAAACAAACAAACCAATGCGATGGTGCATACCACGATTGTGCCCACCATTGTCAAGGCAGGGATCAAGGACAATGTCATTCCATCCATTGCCAAAGCAACCTTCAACAGCCGCATTCTTCCCGGTGAAACCAGTGAAGATGTGGTCAACTTTGTAAAAAAAGCCATCAATGATGAGCGCGTGATGGTAAAAAAACAAACCATTTCGCTCATGGAGCCTTCGGCAACTACGCCCACCGATCACCCGGCATTCAAGAGGCTTGAAGGGATTGCCAACAGCCTTGTTCCATCAGCATTGGTATCGCCTTATCTGATGATTGGCGCTACAGACTCGCGCTATTTCAGGGGCTTCAGTGAAGCAGTACTGAATTTCACTCCCATGCAGGATGCCAAAGGTTTTCATGGCATTGACGAGAGAATCGGCATTGCTGATTTGAACAGGATGATTGCTTTTTACGGGCAGGTGATCACTTCAAAATAAGCTTTTGGCTTTTTAGGATGAAGAAAGCAAATGGCTTATCATCCTTCAACATAGTGCTTGAAGTTGTTGAGGATGGACTGCCATCCGGCTTCTTGCAATTCCAATGGATTGACTTCCTCTGGTTCAAAGATTTCTGTGACGTTCACTGCACCATCGATTTCATTGAATTCAACTTTCAGGTTTCTTCCATCTCCCAAATACATTTCCAAGGCTTGATAGGGTTCAACCTTTACATAGGTTCCCCAAAAATCAAAATTAACGCTGCCATCTTTGGCAGCCATGATGTAATGAAACTCCCCATCAACCCTGAGGTCGTTGCTGGCTGAGGGACAATGCCAATCAGGACTGGCGTTGTTCCATTGCATGATGTGTTCCGGCTTGGTCCAGAAATCCCAAACAGTATTGATAGACGAATTGATGGTGGCTTTTACGGTGATGGTATGCATGTGGAATGATTTGATGATGGATTAGAAAATTGATTGACTTATTCTTACTGTCGAATCAACATAATTATTGAGCCAGCAAGTGTGAGAATCAACACCACCTTTCGGTATTGTTCATCCCTTATCTTCCCGACGATGAAGATGCCTGCGACGAAGCCAATGGCAAGGGTTGGAACCAACATGGCATCGACTTTCAGGCTTTGGACAGTGATGTTTTTCCAAAAGAAGATCTGCAGCGGCAACTTGAAAAGATTGATGATCAGGAATATCCAGGCCCCAGTTCCGATAAAACTGTTCTTGTCCACCCGCATGGCCAGGAAATACAGGTTGGAAAATGCTCCTGCCAGGTTGCCGATCATCGTGGTGAAACCTGCTGCCAGTCCGGTTGTAACAACAAACATGGGATGGCTGGGAACCTCTTTTGATTTCCTATACTCCATCACCAAGACGATGACGATGGTGACCAAAATGATGATGGCCATGATTTTTCTGAAAATGGCCTCGTCCATATCGCGCCCTAAATAAACCCCGAGCAAAATACCCACCACCATCCAGGGTGTGAGTTTTTTAAAGTGTTTCCACTCTGCATGTCGGTTGTAGTAGGCAACGGCTGCGATATCGGCAAGGCAGAGCAATGGCAAGACAATCCCTGTTGAGGTCTTGCTGCCAAACACAATGGCCATCAGCGTTACGCTGAGCATGTCCACCCCTTTGAGACCAGCCTTGGTAAGGCCAATGATGAAGGAAGCCAGGAGGATCAGCAACCATTGTGTTGTACTTTGAGACACAGTTTATGACTTTTCCTCAAATAGGTTTACAAAAAACACCCCTCCTGACCAGGAGGGGTGCCGAGACCGATGAACGAAGTGAATCGGACGAGGCGGGGTGGTGGAATTCACACTTCATTTATGTTCCCTTCTGGATTTTCTTCCCTCTAGCTTTTTTGGAAATATACCTCCACCACCCCGGCACGAATCCGACCGCACCTTCGGTGCGGCCTACTTCGTGCCACCCCTCCTGACCAGGAGGGGAATTATATGAACCTATTTGAATGATAGAACACTTTAATTTCAAGAGTGCATCGTTAATTTATTTAGATTTGAGCTTCTCAACTACTTTTCAATCATGCCATACAGAATAACCAGCCTTTGTCTTTTGTTGATACTGGGTTTCACAAAACCACAGACAACATCAGCACAAAAAAAAGCAGTCATCGCATACTACTCAGGAGGCCTTGCTGCAATTGACAGTTTCAATGCCAAAAACTTCACGCATATCATTTATTGCTTTGGACGACTCAATGGCAATGACCTGAAACTTCGCGGGGAAAAAGACACGCTCCTGATCCAGAAGATGGTGGCCATGAAAAAACAAAACAAGGACCTGAAAGTATTGTTGTCCCTGGGTGGATGGGGTGGATGTGCCCCTTGCTCCGAGGTGTTCGGTACTGAAAAAGGCAGGGAGGATTTTGTGCGATCCGTGAAATCCCTGACGGATTATTTTGGGTCCGATGGCATTGACCTGGACTGGGAATATCCCACCATTCAAGGATTTCCAGGGCATCGTTTTGTTCCAGAAGACAAACAAAACTTTACTGAACTCATCAGGCTTCTGCGCAAGGAATTGGGTAAAAAAAGCACGATTACATTTGCGGCAGGCGGTTTTCAAAAATTCATTGATCAGTCGGTGGATTGGAAAGCCATCATGCCAATCATTGATTACGTGAACCTGATGACCTATGATCTGGTTGGAGGATATTCTAGCGTAACAGGCCACCATACCGCCTTGTACAGCACTGACAAACAGAAGGAATCAACCGATAATTGTGTAAGCAGTTTGCTCAACATGGGCATCCCTTCAAAAAAACTGATCGTAGGTGCTGCATTTTACGCCCGCACCTGGGAAGGAGTATCCCCTGAAAACAATGGGCTTTACCAAAAGGGAACCTTCAAACATTTTATAGGATACAATCAGTTTCCAACGCGCATCTCCGAGAACAGTGGCTATACCATGTACTGGGACGAAAAGGCCCAGGCGCCATTTGCTTACAATGCCAAAGACAAATCATTCGCCACTTTTGACAACAAACAATCCATTGCAGCTAAAACAAGATATGTCATGCAGCGAAAATTGGGAGGTATCATGTTCTGGCAACTCGGACATGATACAGCCAACGATGGATTGGTTGATACCATCAACAAAACCCTGAAAGGGCGATAGCTGTCCTCTACTTGATGGGCGTACAATGCTCCGCAAGGATCCTGACCACCCCATTGTGTTTTACAATGGTTACACTGCAGCGCTGTTTGTCGTTGAACTGTTCACCATGGTAGAACCCTTTCCCCTTCCAGATGGTGTTCACCACGGCCGTATTCCCCTCAATCTGCAGGGTCAAATGTTCGCGGTTCATGGTTTGCAATTGATAGACATCTGACCCCGCGGTAGCAATGATGTTTTTGCGGTCAAAAGGTTGTCCAGACTGGGTATAATAGACATAGTGCTCAGACAAAACAGAGTCTACCAAATCAGCATTTTTTTGTTCCCATCCTTGATCAAATTTATCCAATACCGCATAAACTTCCTGTTCAGTCAAGGTTGCCTCCTTTTTAGTACAATTCAGCAAAAAGAAGGAGAGCAGAAAAAGGGGAAATATTTTTTTCATGGAATAATGATGTTCACTAAATATACAAAATTCACCTCTGATCATGCAAGCAAATGCTTCAACCTTGTACCCATTAACCCAATAGATGCCTTTATTTTCTCATGGGGCAATTCAGCCGTATCCAGCTGGAAAGTAACCCTGGAAATCCCACCCAATGCTTGTGCATGGCGAAGGATTTTCGCTGCAACATCTTCGGCGCTGCCTACCAGCAATGCGCCAGTTGGGCCAGCCTGCGCCTCAAAATGTGCCCTGGTGGTGGGTGGCCATCCCCGCTCTTTTCCAATCTTGGTCATTGCCGCAGCATAGCCAGGATAAAAGGATTCGAAGGCCTGTTCCGTGGTTTCGCCAATATACCCCAGTGAATGCAGACCCACTTTGAGTTGCTCCGCAGGATGACCGGCTTTTTTGCCTGCTTCTCGGTACAAATCAACCAGCGGCCTGAAGCGATGCGTCTCTCCACCGATGATGGCGACCATCAATGGAAGTCCAAGCATACCAGCCCTTACAAAAGATGAAGGTGTTCCACCGACACCCAACCAAACGGGAAACGGATCTTGCACCGGCCTTGGATAAATGGATTGGTTCTTCAGCGCAGGGCGAAACTTTCCCGACCAACTGATGGTTTCATTGTCCCTAATCTTCAAGAGCAAATCGAGTTTTTCTATGAACAATGCATCGTAGTCATTGAGATCCAATCCAAACAAGGGATAGGCGTCAATAAAGGATCCCCGTCCTGCCACCATCTCAGCCCTTCCCCCTGATATCAAGTCCAGCGTGGCATGTTGTTGGAAGACACGCACGGGGTCCGCAGCGCTCAACACAGTAACCGCCGTTCCCAGCCGGATATTTTTTGTTTGGGCAGCGGCTGCCGCTAGAATAAGCGTTGGTGCAGAGTCGAGAAAACCTTTTCTGTGGTGCTCCCCAATGCCAAAATAATCAAGCCCTACCTGGTCAGCAAAAGCGATTCTGTCCAACAACTGCTCCATGGCCAAGGCATCGCTGATGGCATTCTCTTCATTGCCACTCATCATCGCCGCAAAACTGTCAATTCCTATTTCCATCTCTCGGTTTTATGCCATGAAACATGGCTTATTGTTTAAGGCACAAAGGTAAAATTAACGGCGTTTAGCCATACCTTTAAAGAGATTTATTTCAACAGAACCCTCAGAAATAATAACTTAAAGTACAAAGCTTCCAGCATGAAAAGTATTCAAACCCTCTGCGCCCTCCTCCTTTTTTGCATTAACCTCTCTGCACAACAGCGCCCGAATGTGATCATCATTTATGCAGATGATCTTGGTTATGGAGACCTGGGTTGTTACGGAGCTACAAAGATAAAAACGCCCAACATGGATAGGCTTGCAAAAAGAGGAATCAGGTTCACCAACGGACATGCCACCTCTGCAAGTTGCACGCCTTCTCGGTATGCATTGATGACAGGAGTGTATCCCTGGAGAAAAACAGGAACAGGTATTTTACAAGGCGATGCTGCACTCATCATTCCTACTGATAAAACCAGCCTGGCATCCCTTTTTAAAAAATCTTCCTACCAAACAGCCTTGGTGGGCAAATGGCATTTAGGGCTTGGCAATGAAGTACAAAAAAACTGGAACGCTGAAATCAAACCCGGTCCGAATGAAGTGGGCTTCGACTATTCATTCATCTTTCCTGCCACTGCAGATCGAGTGCCAACAGTCTTTGTAGAGAACCATCATGTAGTAGCTGCAGATCCATCTGATCCCATTCAGGTTGATTATAAAAAGAAAATAGGCAATGATCCAACAGGGTCGGAGAATCCTGAACTGCTTAAATTGAAAGCCTCACCCAACCATGGCCACAACAATACCATTGTCAATGGCATTGGCAGGATTGGTTTCATGACCGGTGGAACAAAAGCCAGGTGGACCGATGAAGAACTCCCACTGACTTTCTTGTCAAAGTCTCTCGGATTCATCGAGGAAAACAAGACAAAACCTTTCTTCCTTTTTTATTCCCTGACGGAACCCCATGTTCCCCGCATGCCTTCCACCATGTTCAGAGGAAAAAGCGGATTGGGCTTGCGTGGAGACGCCATCCTGCAGATTGATTGGACCGTTGGTCAGGTCCTGAACAAGTTGCAGCAACTGGGCATCGACAACAATACCATGATCATCCTGACCAGTGACAATGGACCTGTGTTGGATGATGGATACGAAGACGAAGCCGTCACTGCATTGAATGGTCATACACCATGGGGGCCACTCAGGGGCGGAAAATACAGCGCATTTGAAGCGGGCACCCGCGTGCCTTTTCTTGTGAGTTGGCCTGCCATGATCAAACCCGGGGTATCTGATGCCATGGTATCACAACTTGATTTTATTGCATCATTTGCTTCCATGCTCAAAGCCAAGGTTCCCTCAGATGATGCGACAGACAGCGAAAACCTGCTTGATGCCTTGCTGGGAAAATCACTGCAAGGAAGAAAGACCATGGTGAAGCAAGGAATGCGAACCCTATCCGTGACCAAAGGTGAGTGGAAATACATTGAACCCAGCAATGAAGCTGCCATTGCAGTCCTCACCAATATTGAAATGGGAAACAGTCCATCGGCACAACTCTATAACCTGAAATCGGATATTGGAGAAAAGAAAAATCTTGCTGCCGAACATCCTGAAAAAGTGAAAGAATTGGCGGAGCTGTTGAAACAAACAAGATCAATTGAAAAGTAACATTTCAATAGTGATTTTTCACAACAAATCATTATTTACCTATAAATGAGTCGTAAGCGATGGATAAAAAACAGCACCTTTAAACCAGAGTACAATGGAAAACATCAACCAGCGCATCGAAAATTTGGAAAACAGCTTCAAACAATTGAATGTTGAACAAATCAGAACAACAGAAACCTTGAATGCTGTCCTTACCGAACTCCAATCACTCAAGGCCTCTCTGCAAAAAGATGCAGCCTCACCCCAGACTGAAGTGCCGTTCGTTCGGAGATCCACTTCATTTGTTCCCCCCGCCAAAAAACAAGTCCCTACAGCCACAAACAGTTTTCGGAAAGATCAGTTGGAAAACCTGATCGGCAGCAATATCATCAACAAAATAGGGATTCTTGTTACGGTTGTTGGTGTATTTATTGGTGCAAAATATGCCATTGAAAAAGAACTGATCAGTGCAACTACGCGGATCATTCTCGGGTATAGTGTTGCCGCTGTATTGTGTCTGTTGGCTTATCGCCTGAAAGCAAAATACATTGACTATAGCGCGGTATTGATGAGTGGATCAATCTCCATCATCTATTTCATCACGTATATCGCGCACAGCTTTTATCATCTCTTTCCCCAACCCGTCGCATTTGGATTGATGCTGTTTACAACAGCCTTTGTTGTGAGCATGTCGATCTGGTACAACAGGAAAATCATTGCCCTGCTTGGGCAGGTGGGAGCCTATGCCATTCCTTTTCTCTTGAGTACAGGCAATGAAAACCTACCCCTCTTGTATGGATATCTGTCCATCATCAACATCGGGCTCTTGTTTCTTTCCTTCAAGCGGGATTGGAAGCTGATTTACGAATTCGCATTTGGATTCAGCTGGTTCATTTTCGCTTTCTCTTTTCTCAATGCCAAAAACCTTGCAACAGGATTTTCTTCCAATATCATTTTTTTACTTGTCAACTTTATCATTTTTTACACAGCATTTCTTGTCAACAAAATCTTCAAAAAAGAATTGTACGCATTGACTGAGATCAGCATCCTGCTCATCAATGCAGTCGCCTTCTTTCTCCTGGGATATTACCTGATCAACAATGCATTTGACAATGAGCATTACCTCACCCTTTTCACACTGGGGAATGCCCTGATTCACCTGGTGATCGGCGAAAGAATCAAATGGTTGAAACTCGCGGATGAAAGCGTAACCCTGTTCATACTGGGCCTTGGTCTGACATTCTTTACCGTGTCCATCCCAATTCATTTTGAGGGCAATACCATTACTGTCTTGTGGGCCATTGAAGCAGTTTTTTTATGTTATACTGGCCTTACAAAAAAACGCGAGGCATACCTGATCCTGTCCATTGCATTGCTCTTTTTGACACTGGGCAGTTTACTCATCGATTGGAAACAAGATTACGCAACTGATACCACCATTTCCATTGCTACAAAATCCTTTCTCAATGCCAATTTCCTGAGTTCCCTTTTTGTTTGTATTTGCTTTGGCGTCATCAGCAGCTTGTCCATCAAACATTCGATTGATAAACAGGGCCTTGTCAAATCAGTATTGACTGTAGCTGTACCCCTGGCTTTTATCCTGCTGACCTATGGCTGTATTGTACAAGAAATTGATCTGGCCTGGACAGTTTATATGATTAACCATGCATCAGAAGCATTGAACAGCTTTAAACTGCTGTCATTGCAAGGATTCAGCATTGGATACCTGAGCTTCTGGCTATGGCTCAATTGGCAATATTTCAAGGAAAAGCATTTGGCCACCATACTGGCTATTGTGGGGCTGTATGCTTTGTTCATAGCAGTGATCGGTGGATTGCCGGAAATCGGCATCCTTAGGGATCTCTACATTAAAAACAAAAGCGTAAACATTATTTCAATGTTGGGCATCCGGTATGGATACTTCATGCTCATTGCTGCTTTGGTTTTGGGAATTGCATCCAACCTGAAAACATTTTTGGCTTCCGCCAACATAACAAAATTAATCGCCCTTGTTTTCAATTCAACCTTATTGGTATTGCTCTGCAATGAGTTCATCCATTGGATGGATATTGGAGGATATTCAAAGCAATACAAACTCGGGCTCAGCATCATCTTTGCTGTATATGCCCTTGCCTTGATCATCACCGGCATACGTAAAAAACTCAAACACATCAGGATGGGTGGAATCATCCTGTTTGGCATCACCCTTTGCAAAGTGCTGTTCTACGACCTGTCTTCCCTCCCCACCATTTCCAAAACTGTTGTCCTGATTGTATTGGGTGTTATCATGCTCATAGCATCGTTCCTTTACAACAAATTCAAGGACTCCATTTTTGGAAACGAAGCGGAAACGATTGTTGACAAAAGCTGATAGCAGATCATTCTACAATGGTCCTGAAAGTAAGGTTGATCCTTGGCGAATGTATTTTTGTAGTGGGGGGAAGCCGATGCAGCCAGTGGGTTTGGGTTTCGCCTTTCATGACCAAAAGGCTTCCATGTTCAAGGAATACATTCACCAGTTCTGCTGATTTTTTATGTTTGAATGCAAATTTTCTTTCTGCACCAAAACTGAGTGATGCAATGGCGCCATTTTTTTTGAGATCCTTTTCTCCATCGCTGTGCCAGGCCATTCCCTCTTCGCCGGTATGGTAAAGATTCAAGAGGCAAGAGTTGTAGGATTCTCCGCTCTCCTTCTCTGCCATGTCCTTGAGCTGCTTCAAAGCAGGGGTCCAAGACAATGCTCCCTTGGTGATCTTTGAATACGTGTATTGAAAAGGTTGATCGCCATACCAGGCCACTTTGCGTTTGGTGATGATGCGCTTTCCAAAAATGATGGCTTGGTCATTTTCCCAAGCAATATTAGACATCAGCTCATTATAATAATCGTTCGCTTGTGCTGGCGTCATCAACCTGCCATAATAATGAACTTCGCCATCGCATGGAAGGAGATTGACAGCAGGATCATTGGAAAAACCAAAGAGGTCTAGCATAAAATTCTACAGCACTTCAATTAAGCTGCTTTTTTTGCATAGTGTTTGATTGCCTTGAATGCAGTTTTCTTTAGTGTCACTTCCTCTTCAATGTCAAAGTCATCCTGCAATCCTAACCAGAATTTAGCACTATTGCCAAAGTAGATAGAAAGCCGCAAAGCAGTGTCGGCGGTAATGCGCCGATTACCCTTAATGATTTCAGAAACCCGCGTTTGAGGAATGCCAATATCTTTGGATAGCCGGTAAGCAGTAATTTCCAAAGGGAGAAGAAACTCTTCAAGAAGAATTTCACCGGGATGAATATTTTTTAACTTGCTCATATCTTAAGATTTAATGGTAATCAATGATTTCAACGAGTTCCGCATTGCCATTGTTCCATTTAAAAATAATTCTCCATTGGTTATTTATACGAATGGAATAAAATTCCTTCAATTTCCCTTTCAGTTTTTCAAGTCTATTTGATGGAGGTACCATCAAGTCATTGATGTCTTGCGAGCTATTCAACATCCTGAGTTTCCTCCTTGCGACATCTTGAATATCTGTTGAAAAACTTTTGACTCTCTCACCATCCCATATTTTATGGGTATCCTTGTCACCAAAAGAAATAATCATACTATTCTAATGCGTTACTAACGTCAAAGATAACTAAATAATTTTGAAGAAAGAAAACGAGATCTTATGCCATCACCCAAGTTGTGCGAGTTTTTCTCAAACCAACGCCTCAAACAATACCTCAACTGTATGCAGTGCTTTTGCACCAGTGCCATCCTTGATCTGGTGGCGGCAACTCGTGCCAGGAGCCGCAACGGTGCAAGAGGACATGTTCTTCCTTACTGAAGGGAACAATACCAACTCTCCAATATTCATGGAAACATCATAATGCTCTTTCTCATAGCCAAAAGACCCTGCCATGCCGCAGCATCCTGAAGGAATAGTCTCCACAGTATGGTTTGAAGGGAAAGAGAGCACTTTAACAGAATCCGCCAATGAACCCACTGCTTTTTGCTGGCAGTGGCCATGCAAAACAATGGAACGCTTCGCCGGAGAGAATTGATCCTTGCTGATGTTGCCATTGTCCATTTCACGGGCAAGGAATTCATCAATAAAAAATGTATGCTTTGCAAGGGCCTTTGCCGCATCAAGGTTTTCGTCTGAAGCCAGGTCTGGGTATTCATCCCTGAAGGTTAGTATCGCAGAAGGCTCGATACCAATCAATGGTATGGCCTCTGTTAACAAGGGGCTGAACAAGGCAATGTTTTTGTTGGCAATGATCTTGGCCTTTCGCACCAAACCCTTAGAGAGCCAGGTTCTTCCACTTTCCCCATGTGCCGGCATCAGGACCTCATATCCAAGTGCATTCAACAACTGAACCGCTTTGATGCCAATATGCGCATCGTTGTAATTGGTGAACTCATCACAAAACAGGTATACTTTTTTGGAATGGTTCGCAAGCGCTTGCACATGCTGGTGTTTGTTGAACCAACTGCGCAGCGTTTGTTTGGACAAGTGCGGCATCGATCTTTTCAGGGCAAAGCCAGATAGTTTTTTGATGATAGCGCCGGTCAAAGGATTGTCCATCAAAAAATTATACAAAGAAGGAGCAATGGACCCCAGTTTTGCTGCTGCTGTAAAATTGGCAATCAACATGGAGCGGAACGGAACCCCATTGGCATCATAATAATGCTGCAGGAATTCAGCCTTCAGTTTGGCCATGTCCACATTCGAAGGGCATTCGCTCTTGCAAGCCTTGCAGCTCAAACAAAGGCTCATCACATCATAGATTTCCTTGTGGTCATACCTGTTCTGCTTGTCAGAATGTGTCAGGAATTCCCGCAGGATATTGGCACGGGCACGGGTTGTATCTTTCTCATCGCGTGTCGCCATGTAGGAAGGACACATGGTTCCACCGGATAAATGTGTTTTTCTGCAATCTCCTGAACCATTGCATTGTTCGGCATGCTGCAAAATGTCTTGCTGATGAAATCGGAAAATTGTTTTGAACTCCGGCGTAAACTGACCAGGTTCGTACCGCAACATGGTGTTCATGGGCGGCGTATCTACAATCTTGTTGGGATTGAAAATATGTTGCGGATCCCAGGCATTTTTTACCTGCTTCAACAATCCATAGTTTTTCTCGCCCACCATCTGCTTGATGAACTCACCGCGCAATCTTCCATCACCATGCTCACCACTCAATGACCCATTGTATTTTTTTACCAGGGTAGCCACTTCTTCTGCAATGGTCCTGAACAGTTGGTTTCCTTCCACCGTTTTCAGGTTGATGATGGGACGAAGGTGAAGCTCGCCGGATCCTGCATGCGCATAGTGCACTGCATACAACCCATGCTTTTCAAGGATGGCATTGAACTCACGGATATACTCCGGCAGGTCTTCCACATCGACAGCAGTGTCTTCAATCACGGGAACTGCTTTTTCATCACCAGGCAGATTGCTCAGCAATCCCAGGCCTGCTTTACGCAAAGTCCAAATCTTTTTTGTGTCCGCACCAAAGAGCACAGGAAAATGATATCCCAACCCTGCAGCCCGCATGTCTGCTTCAATTTGTTGGGTGATGGCGAGGATTTCCTCCCTTGTTTCCCTGGTGAATTCAATCACAAGAATGGCACCCGGATCTCCCTGCACAAAAAACCTGTTTTTGCTCTGCTCAATGTTTCCCTTTGTGCATTCAAGGATATAATGATCAATCAGTTCACTGGCACTGGGCCTGTATTTGAGACCAATCAGGTTGGCATGCAAAGACTCATCGATGCTGTTGAAATGCACACAGAGCAAGCCTGTTTCTTTTGGGGGCGCAGGCACTACATTGAGCTTGATCTCTGTAATGAAAGCCAGTGTTCCTTCAGATCCAGCAATCAGTGAACAAAAATTAAATGCTGGGCCACCGGCAGTGAAGGGCTCTGTTTCCACCAACAAGTCAATGGCGTAACCGGTATTCCTTCTCTCTACTGATTCCTTGGGAAACTCTTTCCTGATCTCTACCTGGTTATCGTAATTGCCCAGGATCGATCGTATCGATTTGTAAATATTGCCTTCCAGTGAGTTGAGTTCACATTTTTCGTGAAATTCATCCGTAGAAAGGGTTGAAAAAACAGCCTCGGTACCATCACTCAAAAAAGCCTTCACTTCCAGCAAATGCTCTCTGGTACTGCGGTAGACCACGGAGTTGGAGCCACAGGAATTGTTGCCCACCATCCCGCCAATCATCGCACGGTTGGCAGTAGATGTTTCCGGACCGAAAAACAATCCATAGGGCTTGAGAAACAAATTCAATTCATCCCTGATCACACCGGGTTGCACCCTTACCCATCCCTCTTCCTTGTTCAATTCAAGGATCTTGTTGAAATGTTTTGACACATCCACGATGATGCCGTTGCCCACCACCTGTCCTGCAAGTGAAGTGCCCGCTGTCCTTGGAATCAGTGATGTTTTTGTTTCGTTGGCAAATGCAATGAGTTGGCTGATGTCATCCTGGTGTTGGGGAATGGCTACTGCCAGGGGCATTTCCCGGTAGGCAGATGCATCCGTTGCATAAAGGGTGCGCATCGTATCATCGAGAAAAAGATCGCCCTCTAGCAGTCCTGCCAGCCTTTTCAACTTATCCTTCATTGCATCCATCATGAAATGCAAAATTACCAATAAATTCCTGTTTGCTGCAGTGGGCTTATTTAACCTTTTCATGGCTTTTTTCATGCTAGCTTCGCAATTCAAGAAAAACCAACCATGGTCTTTAAAATTCTGACAATTATAGGGTTGGCCACCTTTGAAGTCTACGCTGCAATCCCTGCTGGGTTTGCCTTTCAGCTATCTCCGTTGATTATTTTCCTTTCAAGCACTGCTGGCGGTTTGATTGGCGTTTTCGTGGCAGCCTACCTTGGATCCCTGATCCAGCGCCTCGTCGGAAAATACAGAAAGGCCAAAAAAGAGGAAAAACCCAAAAGCGGTTTTGTCTTGAAAGTTTGGGAAAAATACGGCGTGATTGGCTTGGGGGTGATCGGCACCATGACAGTGGGCGGCCCGATCAGCATTGGCGTAGGAGTGGGATTCAATGTTCCCGTCAATAAACTTGTGTTTTATTGCTGCATAGGGGTCATTGCCCGCTGCGCGATATTTACCTTCCTTGGAGAAGTGGGAATGAAGCTATTGGGGCACTGATACAACCTGATCAGCTTCCCCTTGAACCACCCGTTTTCACAGGTTTTTTGGCCGCGCCTGCAGATTTGGTGCTGGTTGGCTTGGTAATGAACTTTGAGGATCCGCCCTGCGTATTGCTCTTGGTGGTAGCCGTCTTGCTTTTTGCAGCTATTTTAGGATTGATGTGAAAGCCCATGGTAAAAAGTTGTACTGCAA
Source organism: Chitinophagaceae bacterium (assembly GCA_021299175.1). Lineage (GTDB taxonomy): Bacteria > Bacteroidota > Bacteroidia > Chitinophagales > Chitinophagaceae > Pollutibacter. The sequence goes on along the minus strand of JAJTFY010000027.1, from coordinate 18,475 downwards.
ATTACGCTAAATTATCTGAACCAGGGATTTTAGGATCCTGAGATGGCCCTTTTTCTTATAACAGCAAAATAGAAACCAGCCCGCTTCGTAAAGCCAAGCTGCTCATATTTTCTGATGGCCCGGAGGTTATCCGTTTTCACATGCAGAAAAGGAATATTTCCTTTTTTTATGATGCGCTCGCAGGCATAGGTCATGAGCTGTGCTGCATAACCTTTGCCCAGATGATCAGGGTGGGTGCAAACGGCACTCAGTTCTGTATAACCCCTGAGGTGCAATCGCTCCCCAGCCATGGCCAGCAATTCGCCATGCTCGTAGATACCAACATAATTCCCAAATTCAATGGTGCGCTGCAAAAAAGGACCCGGTTTTGTCAGTGCAGTCAAGGCCAACATGGCTGGAACATCCGCTTCGCCCAAATGCTCTATGGTTGAGCCTGCCTGAGCAATCGGCTGCAGATGTGTGCAGATCATCTGGTACAAAGGCGTTGTAAAAAGAATATCAAAAGTTGAAGGTAAACTGACTTCCCTAGCAATCATAACGGAGAAACTCCTTTCTGCCGGCAACATGTTTTCCATCCTGATAAGATCCTCTTCATGCCAATGTTCCATTCCCACAAAGGGTGAAACATCCTCCGGAAAATATGCTGGTGAAGGCTTACCGATATTGAATCGTTTGTCCTCTGTTGTCAATGCCTCCCAGACGGGATTGTCCAATATATGTTGTGTATGCATGCTGTTGGGTTGAACATCAACGCAATGATTTTGGGTATTGACAATTGTTTTCTGCGTAGATATTAAAACCGGATTGATGAAATGCAAATTTAGATGATGCAGCAGCGGCTTCCCGCTTATTTGATCATTATTTTTATGCTGTTTGAATACAAAAAACCATTAAAGGATGTGACCCTTGTCACCTTCACAGCAGTTGAAATAGATTTACTTTGTTGCAATGCGCCATTCTGATCGCCCTGTTCAACTTGGATTAAAAGAGAACCTTCAACAGTTTGTGTTGCTGATCATCGTCAACGCCTTTGTTGGCGCCATGATCGGTATTGAGCGTTCTATCCTTCCGGAGTTTGCGGCAGCCAAATTCAACATCGCCTCAACATCAGTATTGCTCTCTTTCATTATGATTTTTGGCATATCAAAAGCCATTGCCAATTATTTCTCAGGATTCCTTGCAGCAAAATACAGCAGAAAAAAAATACTGGTACTCGGATGGATCATCGCATTCCCCGTTCCGCTGATCTTTATCTATGCACCAAGCTGGTCCTGGATTGTATTTGCCAATGTATTGCTGGGCATTCACCAGGGTTTTACCTGGTCCAGTACAGTGGCCATGAAAATAGACCTGGTAGGGCAAAAAAACCGGGGATTCGCCATGGGTTTGAATGAGTTTGCTGGCTATGTGGCTGTCGCGCTCATGGCTTTTTTCACGGCTTTCATTGCTGATCGTTATGGGATTTTTCCATACCCCTTCTACCTTGGCCTCGGTGTCAGTATCATCGGACTCATTTTGAGCATTGTATTGGTCAGGGATACAGCTGCCTTCGTGCAAACAGAAGCCGTCCATTTTGATCAAATACCCCGATTGAAAAATATTTTCATCCAGACCAGTTGGAAAAACAGACAACTGGGTGCTGTTACCCAGGCCGGGCTGATCAACAACCTCAATGATGGCATGATCTGGGGTCTGCTTCCCATCATCCTGATCAGGAAAAATTTCGGACTGGTAGACATTGGCATCATCACATCCATATACCCTGCAGTATGGGGGCTGAGCCAAATCATCACGGGTAAACTGGCCGACCTGTTCTCCAAAAAAATGCTGTTGTTTTGGGGGATGCTTGTGCAAGCCATCGCCATCATTTTGTTGACAGCGGCAAACAGCTATACTGAAATGGTGTTGATCAGCACTGCACTGGGCATTGGCACAGCCCTTGTCTATCCTACCTTTCTTGCAACAATAAGCGACAATACCCATGCATTGGATAGGGGAAAAAGCCTGGGCATTTTCCGGTTTTGGCGAGACAGCGGATATGCCATTGGTGCAGTCATCACCGGCATCACCGCAGACCAATTGGGAATCAATACTTCAATTATCCTGATCGGAATCCTTACCCTGCTTTCTGCCTTTTTCATTTTGTTCAGGATGAAACCGCAGCCTGCTTTTCATTAACTTTACAACAATAGTGGTAAGATGAAAAACAAGCTTGAAGGATTGGCCATCATCATGGAAGGCCTGATGAAACAATACAGCGAAAGGGTTCCTGACGTTGAAAAAATCATCAAAGGCATGCTCGACAAAGGCATCATCCAAAACCGTTCCGACATTGAAAATGATCACATCGCCTTCAGAACAATTGGTGTTCCACTGTTGGGCATACAATCACTTGAAAAAATCTTCTGCCATTACGGTTATGAGAAGAAAGATTATTTCAGGTTCGAAGGCAAAAAGCTTGATGCTTACTGGTTTTCACCACCATCACCGGAGTTTCCCAGGATCTTTATCAGCGAACTGAAAGTGGAAGAACTTTCGGAAGAAGCACAGACCATCATCCTTTCCTATACCAAAGAAGTCAAGGTTGATCCTCTTGATGCGATAGACCTGAACGACCCCCATGCAGTGTCCACATTTTTGCATACCCCATTGTGGCGACTGCCGAAACTGAGCGACTACCTGAAGCTTTTACAAGAATCAGAATACGCCTCCTGGGTCATTTACAATCGTTATTATTTGAACCACTATACCATCAGTGTTCACCAATTGAAAGAGGGATATAATACCCTAGATCAATTCAACCATTTCCTTGAATCTATTGGTATTCAACTCAATGATGCTGGAGGAAAAACCAAGGTAAGTGGAGATAGCCTGCTGCTGCAGAGTTCAACCGTTGCACAAATCATTGAAGCGGCATTCGACAACAATGAAACGCATCCCATTGCAGGCAGTTATGTTGAATTTGCTGAGCGAAGGGTATTGCCTGCATTTGAAACCATTGCAAAAGAACAACTGCAAAGGAAGCATTTTCGCGATGGTTTCGAAACCAGCAATGCAGACAAGATTTTTGAAAGTACCTTTGTTGAGCAGATCAACAAAAACGTTCAATAAGATTGAAATAAGATTCAATTATTTCCGATTCAACGCAAGCCAAATTTCAACATGGCGGCGGCATACCTTTTTCCCATCTCACGTTGCCCTGCTGCATTGAAATGAAGGTTATCCCCCTTGTGGTTTAAATCACTGGTAGCAATGACCGCGGTATTTTTGTCCATTGATGCATACTCCCCAATGATCTGATTGATTTGCTTGAACTGCTTGGCAGCATTGATATTGAATGCCCCCAGTTCACCCAGCAGGATGGGCAATTTCTTTTTTCCAGCTTCGGCCCTAAAAATGCCAAACAGTTTTTGCATGTTTTCCTTGTACACCGGCATGCCTTTTTCATTGGCATCACCTTCACCCTGGTGCCAGAGTATTCCCTTGATAGTGCCGTATTGTTTGGCAAGGGCAGTTTTCTCTTTGAAATTGCTCAACAATTTTACACCACGATGAACAGAATCGCCCAACCACTGGCGGATATTGCTTCCCCCAACCGCAGCAGGGATGAGGAGGATGCTGACATCATCCGGTATATCATTGATCAGGGCCTTTGCAAATGAAAGGCCGCAATCCAAACCTGCCATGGTCGGTTCATAAAAATGCAAGGGCTCTTTTGCCAGGATGATGTTACCATTCTTGTCTATGGTTTTGATCCTTGGATGGGTGATGGTGTCTTCTGCTTCAACGACACCGCGGCCTGCCATGTTGGATTGTCCGGCCAGGATGAAGACCCAAGTTTTTTTCTTGTCTTGTGCAGACATGGAACTGATGGTGAACAAAAACAGTAGTGAAAAAATATATTTCATGTTGATCGTTTAGTTCCACTGAATGGCAAAATACACAGCAGGTCTTTTAGCAATGTTGGTGATGTTGTGTGGGATATTGGATTCCACCCAGGCGGCATCACCAGTAATGATCTTTTGTTTTGATGATCCGAGCACCATCTCCCCTTCACCATCAATCATCAGGATGATTTCTTCTGTTTTGTGGGTATGCGGCGGATGGCTGCTCAGACCAGGATTCAACGTGGTGATATGAATGTCAAACCTTGGCGACATCACAATTTTCCTGTCAAATAATTGTCTAACGCCACCCCTGTCGTGTGGTTTAAAATTCATATCAAACCAATCCATCACAAAAGAAGGTCCAGCGGCTTTTCCCCTGGCAAGTTCTGGATTGGTTGATGCCATTTGCATTTCATAGATTTCAACATCATCCTTGCGCTTGTTCTGAAATACAACATCATCTCCGGGCAAAAGAAAAACAACAGAGCCTTTGTCAAGGTCATGTGAAACGCCATTCAATTCTACATGCACAGGACCATACTTGATGATGAAAAAAAGTTCGTCTCCACCAGCGCCTGTGTTGAACTTTAATTTTTTTCCTCCAGCAATGGCATGGCCTTTCAGGACCTGTTTGGAGAAAATCGCGCCAGCACCTTCAAACATGGCTGTTTTTCCGCTGCTCCACTTGTACACCTTTGTCTGGATCTGGGCTTGGGCAAACAACAAAACAGTTTGGAAAAGAAGAACAGTTGTAACAATGATTTTTTTCATTTGGCTTTGATGATGTTGAACAATATTGGATTGCAATCCACTCATATCCATTCAAAAGTTAATCAAAATACGCGAAATCGTTTTAGAAGTTTGACCATGGGCAGAAAAGGATTTATGTTATTTTTATTCATCAAATTTTTCACCATGAACAATGCAGGCTTTTTGATGACCATGTTGGTTGCTTTTGCAATGCAAGATGCTGTAGCACAAACATCCCCAGATAAAAAACAACCTTTTCTGGGACATCGTTCTGCAAAGCTCATCAATGTTGGGAATCTGCAATTCAAGGACCTGAACAGGAACGGAAAGCTTGACGCATACGAGGATTGGAGGCTTTCCAATGATGCAAGGGCGAAGAACCTCCTGTCACAAATGTCTATTGAACAGAAAGTCGGTTTCATGCTCATCAGCACCACAAGACTCAAAAACGATCGGTCTTTTGAAGCGCAAAGATCAACAGATTCCATCAGCAGCGATTTCAATGAAGAAGACCAGGTGCAAAGCATGAACATGTTTACCAGAAAACCATTGCCTTTTCCCATGATGATGTCCGCAGGCACTACCAAAGGGGTTACACAGTTTCATCTCCGGCATTTCATCCTGCGGGCCAATGCAAGTACAGCCATCACAGCAGCTTGGGCCAACAAATTGCAGGCCCTTTGTGAAGCAGACGGACTGGGCATTCCAGCCATCATCGCCTCCAATCCAAGAAATCATATCACCAAAGATGCCTCCATAGGACTGAGCGTGGGCACCACCAGCTTTTCAACCTGGCCCGGAGAACTGGGGCTCTCTGCCACAAGAGACCTGAAGCTGATCCATGAATTTGCAGACATTGCAAGACAGGAATGGGCCGCGGTCGGGCTGAGGAAGGGATATATGTACATGGCTGATTTGGCCACCGAACCAAGGTGGCAAAGGGTTGAAGGAACCTTTGGCGAGAATGCGGAATGGGTTGGCAAAATGATGCATGAGATTGTCACTGGTTTTCAAGGAACAAAACTTTCGTCCAGCTCCGTTGCACTGACCACCAAACATTTTCCAGGTGGCGGAGCGGGGGTTGGTGGACAGGATCCGCATTTTTCCTGGGGGAAGTACGAACATTTTCCTGGTAAAATGTTTCAGAACAATTTGATCCCTTTTAAAGCTGCCATCAAAGCCGGCACCTCTGCCATCATGCCCTACTACTCTATCCCTCAGGGCACCCAATATGAAGAAATTGCGTATGCCTACAACAAGCCGGTGATTACTGGATTGCTCCGTGACAGCCTTGGTTTCAAAGGCATCATCAACTCGGATACCGGGCCTATTGAAATGATGCCCTGGGGTGCAGATACTCAGGCTCTGCAGACCCTACGCCACTGTTGGAAACGGTGAAATCTGGCATGGTTGACATCAAGCTCGTAGACAACTCAGTATACCGACTGCTCATGGAAAAATTTGAGCTGGGCCTTTTTGAAAATCCATACGTGGATGAAAACAAGGCAGTGGCTTTTGTAGGCAATCCAGCCCTGCAAGCCAAGGCAGATTTGGCCATGCGCAAATCCATTGTTTTGCTTCGGAATGAAAACAAGGCACTTCCCATCAAACAAAAGACAAAGGTTTATTTTGAAACCTATTTCCAAAAAAGGGGAGCACCCTCCGCAAGCAATGTTTTCCAGCCATTGAAAAACAACCATGACATCGAGTTTGTAAAAACGCCTGAGGAAGCAGACATGATCCTGGTTTGGATTACTCCCGGGTCAAAGTCGCTTTTTGAATCAAATGGTTCACCGATTTATTTGTCGCTATCCAAAAATGCAGTTGACATCAATTACATCAATGCACTGGCTGCTAAAAAACCAACCATACTGGCGGTGAACTATACCAATCCATGGGTGATTGACGAGATCTACAATGAGCAAACGAAAAAGCATTTCGCAGGAGTACTGGCCACATTTGGCACCACTACTGATGCCCTGCTCGACATCATCACAGGCAAATTCAAACCCAGCGGGAAGATGCCCTTTACCACTCCTATCTCTGAAGATCAAGCGCAGCAACAACTTTCAGATGTGCCCGGTTATCTGAAAGGTAAGCAGTATGGTCTTTTCTGGTACGATGAGGGATTGCAATACAAGTAAACACCGAGGATAGAAATTGTCTATTTTTGTCCTTTAATTTACTGCAAACCCAACGTATGAAGCAATTGTTGCCATTCCTGTTTCTCCTGATTGCAAGCCTCGCTTTTTCACAGCAAAAACAGGACACTTCATCCGCTGCCATGGTTGCCACTGCACATCCTATGGCTACAGAAGCCGGATTGCTCATGCTCAAACAAGGAGGAAATGCCTTTGATGCCATTGCAGCATCTTCTTTCATGCTTTCGGTAGTGGAACCCAGCATGAGTGGATTGGGCGGACGGTTGCAGGCCATTTATTTTGTACCAGGGCAAGGGGTTAAGGGCCTGGATGCCACCACGCAGGTGCCGGCCGGATACATCAAAAAAGAAAAAGAAGCGGAGCATGGATATGGCACCATTGGTGTACCAGGGATGGTAAAAGGCATTGTACAACTCCACCAGCAATATGGCAAGCTGCCGCTGAAGCAGGTGATAGAACCCGCCATAGCAGCTGCTTCCAAGGGGCACATGCTCCTTAGCGAAGAGTCAAAAAGAGAATCGATAGAGATCAAGGAATTGAGAAAATTTGAAGGAACCGTAGCCCATTTTCTCCAAAAAGATACCGTGTTTGCCGGCGGATCGTTGTTCAAACAACCTGCATTGGCAAAAACGCTTAAAACCATTGCGCGCGACAAGGGAAAATCTTTTTACAACGGAGGAATTGCCTATTCGCTGACGGAAGAAATCAAACAAGGTGGTGGTTTCTTGACCCTTGCTGACATGAAAAACTACCAGGCCGAAGAGGCAAAAATCGTCAGGGGAAGTTACAGGGGATACGAAATCATTGGAACAGGCCTGCCCTGCTATGGTGCCATCGTGATTGAAATGCTTCAAATGCTGGAACAGGTTGATCTTTCCAAGGTTTCTGAAAGGGATTACCTCCAGTACCATGCAGCCGCACACCACAAGGCATACGAAGACCGACCGCTCCTGAAAACAAAAGAAGATAGCCTGGTCGTTGCCCGCTATGCTGTAAACAGGTGGAAAGACAGTTTGCCCAAAACAATGATCCTTCCCAAAAATACCACCACCGCAGACCATAGCAATGGAGGTGGAAAGACAGTTTGCCCAAAACAATGATCCTTCCCAAAAATACCACCACCGCAGACCATAGCAATGGCCATACTACCCATCTGGTGGCCAGTGACCAGAATGGCAACATGGTTTCCATCACCCAGTCGGTGGGGCCACTCATGGGATCAAAAGTTGCTTCAAAGAAAAACGGTTTTGTTTTGGCTACAACCATGGGTCCCTACCTTGGACAAATGAAGGCAGGCGAAAGAGCATCATCGCATATCTCACCGATCATCATCCTGAAAGATGGCAAACCATTTCTGGCACTGGGTGCTGCTGGCGGAGCAAGGATAGTACCTGCCATTGTCCAGGTCATCAGCCGGGTGATCGACCATGGCATGCCCCTTGAACAGGCCCTTTCAGCCGGAAGGAACTGCTCAGGCAATCGGGCATCAAGCTGGAAGAAGTAAAATCACCCGCCCAGTTTGGCAGGGTGCACGCCATACAATATCATGCTTCAGGAAACTGGATTGGAGCGGCGGATCCTGACTGGAGCGGAACTGCGAAAGGGCTCAAAAACTGATGGTTTTTAGCCCTGAATTTGTCCAGTTCCCCCATAATTAATACCTTTCGGGTCAATTTAAGCCCGACTGCTACAAGCCAAAAACCCAAAAAGGCATACCATATACCTCTTTACATAGTAAACCAAGGTCTTTCAAAGACAAAAAAAAACGTTTATGAGACAAATCAAAAGAATCACATGGCTGATCATGCTTCCCTTGTTGTTGCATACCATGGTGATGGCACAGGAAAAAACTATTTCAGGAAGCATCGTATCTGACGATGATGGTTCTCCACTGGTGGGAGTTACCGTTACCAACAAAAACACTGGAAAAAAAGTGGCTGCCAACAATGCTGGATATTACTCGATCGCTGCTCAAAAAGGCCACATGCTTGTTTTTAATTACGTGGGATATGTAGCGAAAGAAATCACTGTCGGAGACGAAGACAAGGTAAGCATCCGTATGGTTGCTTCCGACAAAAGCCTGACCGATGTAGTGGTAACAGCTTATAATATAAAAAAGAGCAAACGGGAATTAACTTATCAAGCCTTATCGGTGAGCGGTGACGAAATCGCCTCCACCCGCCGTGACAACTTCATCAACTCATTGGCGGGTCGTATTCCCGGTGCAATGATAACAGCCACAACTGGTATGCCTGGTGCATCTGCGACTATTGTGTTGCGGGGCCCTACTTCAATTGATGGTAACAATCAGCCTCTCTTCGTTGTAGATGGACTGATCATCGACAACAGTTCTTTTGAAATGCAAGACAGATTACCTGCTTCCGGAAGTATTAATATGGCGAACAGGAGCAACGATTTTGGTAACCGTGCGATGGATATCAACCCAGAAGATATAGAGGCTGTTACAGTATTGAAAGGTCCTGAAGCTACAGCACTTTATGGTTCAGATGGAGCGAATGGCGCCATCATCATTACTACCAAAAAAGGTAAAAAAGGAAAAGCCTCTGTTAGTTATAATAACTCTTTTCGTTTTGAAAAAGTAACACGCCTGCCTGAAATCCAAAACGTTTATGACCAGGGTTTCGGCGGTATTACCAATAATACCCAGCGTACTTTTTTTGGTAACCGAATTCCTAAAGATGCTCAGACTTTTGATAACCTGAGTAATTTTTTTCGTACTGGCCAAACCCAGCAACATAACCTGGCCTTTGAAGGTGGAACAGACATGAGCACTTATCGCTTTACTGCCAGCACCTTTAATAACGAAGGTATGGTGCGAAATACAGGATTCGATCGTTATAATTTTCGACTCAATACAACATTTAAGCTGAGTCCTAAATTCAATATCACCAATTCATTTACCTACATCTCCTCTAAAACCACCAAGGCCTCTAAAGGGGCAGGGGGCTTCCTCCTCAGTCTTCTAACCTGGCCAGTGGATGATGATGCCCGTAATTATCTGGATGCCAATGGGAATCGCCGTTCCGTAAATGGCAATTTCCTTCAACTTGCGGAGGATGACAATCCATTCTGGGACATTAACAAGAACAAGAATTTTGATCAGAATGACCGCCTGATGGGTAATATTCAAGTTGGCTACGATCCTTACAAATGGCTGAACTTAACAGCCTTGATGGGCATTGATTTCTACACAGACTTGGGAACCTGGTTCACCCACCCGCAAAGTAAATCGGTAATGTAAATAACATCATTACGGCCGCCTTCACCTTTGATTCCAGAAAATATGAAGTGAATGGTACCCGGGGTGAACGCCTTTTTGATCCGGAGTTTGTGAGCCTGAACAATGCAGATCCTATTTCAATCGGATCCATCACAACTGCAGAAAACAACAACCGCCTTGGGGCATTTATTAACTACAATGCCAGTTATAAAAACTTCCTCAACTTTTCATTGGCAGGACGTATGGATGGCTCAAGTCGTCTGGTTGATCCTACCAACTGGGATCCAGCCAAGCCCTACTACTTCTATTGGACAGCAGGATCGAGTTTCATTCTTAGTGATATTCTCAAATTACCTAAAGAAATCAGTTACCTGAAATACCGTATCAACTATGCTACCACAGGTCGTGACCCGAGAACACCTTATGTAACCTCCAATCGCTTTGCTCAATCAACTTTTACCGGTGGTGGTTTTTCCCCTTTCGTTACACAGGGTAACCCTCAATTGCGCGCTGAATTCAGCCAACAATTTGAGACTGGTTTGGAAGCTAAATTCTTTAAGGGAAGACTGGGCATGGATCTGACTTATTACTCTAATAAAACCGTTGATCAGCTGCTGAACCCTCGTTTGAGTTATGCGTCTGGTGCCATTCTGAAATGGATCAATGGTGGAGATGTGGAGAACCGTGGTATAGAAATGCAAATCACAGGAGCTCCCATCAAAAGCAAAAATTTCACTTGGGATGTTACGGTTAACTGGGCACGCAATCGAAACGAAATTTTACGAATGCCTTCCGACCTTCCGTTCTTTTATAATTCTGATACCTGGATTGCCGGTATACGGAATATAGCTACCAAAGGAGGTTCTATCTTCGATCTTGCTGCTACCCGCTTCCTGAGAAATACCCGCGGAGATGTTTTGATTAGTCCGACCTCCGGTTTACCCATTCGTGTTTCTGATTATATCAGGATAGGAAGTCGTCAATCGGACTGGAATATGGGTCTGATCAATAGTTTCACCTTCCTGAGTGACTGGAACTTATCTTTTAACCTAGATATCCGTAAAGGAGGTGATATTTTCAACGGAACTGAATGGTTCCTTTATTCCCGCGGAGCAAGCGTTCGTACCCTTGATAGAGAAACACCTCGTGTTATTAGAGGAGTATTGCAAGATGGCCTGGAGAATACGGCTAAGCCTACTCAAAACACTATTGTGTTAACTCCCTTCGCCCGGAGTGAATTTTATTCATTGGGTGTGGCTGAAGAGGATTTCATTGAGCGTGATATCAATTGGGTTCGTCTGAGAGACGTAACGTTGAGTTATCGACTGCCAAGTAAACTGATAAAACGCAACAACCTTTTCAAGAGTGCCTCTGTATTCTTTACGGGTACCGATTTGTTCATCCTAACCAACTACCGCGGGGCTGATCCGGCAGCGAATGCCAATAATGCTGGTTCTAGAGGTGGTATTGGCGGTGTAGGAATGGATTATGGAAACATTGCCACACCCGTAGGAATCAACTTTGGCATACGTGCTCAATTCTAACGCTAAAACTCTGTATAACATGAAAAAGTCAATACATATATTTTGTCTGGTGATGCTGGCAGCAGGTATGGCGGGTTGTAAAAAATACCTGGACATCAATTCTGACCCTGCATCACCCAATGTACCTTCATTACCAGCACTTCTCTCCCCAACACAGGCGGTTATGTCTAGAACATTGGGCTTCGATGGTCGTGCTACTGGAGCCTTTATCCAATTCTGGTCCAATACGGGTGTACAAGAAACCAATGACATCCACAATGCTAACCAGGGTGGCTCAGGCACTGGAAACCAGGGTTGGAGGGATGTTTATCAAGTGCAAGGACCTTCTATCAACCTGATCATTCAGGAAGGAACAAAAAATGAGCAGTGGGACTATGTAGGCGTTGCTTTCGCTCTTCGAGCCTGGGGATTCCAACACCTCACTGATATGCATAGTGATATCGTTTTCCGTCAGGCATGGGAACCCAACCGTGTTTACTTTGATTATGATAACCAGGAAACAGTTTATAGAGGAATAGACTCTATTTGCAGACGTGCCTTGTCTTTTTTGAACAGAACAGATGGTAAGGTCAACCAGACGCAATTGGCACGTGGTGATATCATGTTCCAAGGCAACCGCGAACGTTGGATTCGCTTCGTATATGGATTGATGGCTCGCAACTACCATCGTCTCACGAATAAAGCAGATTACAAGGCCGATTCTGTAATCAAGTACGTTGACCTGAGTCTTGCTTCAAATGCAGACAATGTATCCATCCCACACAGTGCAACTAGAAATGATGACAGCAGTCCGCTCGGTCCTGCCCGTGATAACTTCTCCGTTCGCCGCCAGTCGAGGTTCATTGTTCAATTACTGGATGGCACAATTTTGCGAGGAAGTGCTGCCCCTGCTAACCGCGATCCAAGAATAAGAGGCATGTTGTCCGTGAGTCCAGATACCAGCTTTATCTCACCGAACATGACAGAAATGAATGGTGGTTATCGTTTCTTATTACCGTCGGTTGGATATTCTATAGGCACTGCGGGAACTCCCGCCTTTCGTCGTGCTACTGCTACCGTTTGGGGTGATAGTGCCATCGCCAATCCTGCCATTAATAACTTTTCTGACAGGACCATTGGAAAGTTCGTCTTTCGCAACAATGCAGCATTGCCTATTATGAGTTACAGCGAAATGCAATTTATTAAAGCTGAAGCTGCTTTAAGAAAAGGAGACAGAGTTACAGCTTATACTGCATACATCAATGGTATTAGTGCGCATTTTGATTTTGTAAATCTAAATAATGTTGGTGTTGCGAATTTTCTACCTATCAGTACAACAGAGCGCAATAGATATCTAGCCTCTGCCGCTGTAAAACAAAATGCTGCCGCACTTAATCTGACAGATATTATGCAACAGAAATTTATAGCCAATTGGGGCTGGAATTTCATAGAGCAATGGAGTGATATGCGCCGATTCCACTATTATGATGTGGATCCTGCAACGGGGTTGCCAGTATTCAATGGATTTCAAACCATCACCATTTTTTCTGCCTTTAATGGTGGTCCGAACATGGCTTACCGGGTATGGCCAACGAACTTTTCTGAGTTCGACTGGAACCGGGAAGCGTTGAGAAAAATCGGTGCTTTGAACACTAATTATCACACGCTGGAAATGTGGTTTAGTCAACCTTAATCAAATTAAAGATGGATTGTATGAAAAAATATTTAATCTACATGGTAAGTGCTGCTCTGGTAGTCTATGGCATGAGTTCATGTCAAAAATCAGCACTAAGGGCTACCGAATATGATTTACCAAGCGGAATGGCATACGTAAGATTTGTTTTGCTATCTCCCGGAACACCATCCGTAATGATCAAAGTAAATGACAAAAAGATCAACGGGAATTTTACATCAGGAGCCGGAGGGATTTTCCCAACCAACTCTGGTATTTCGGAGTACGCAGCTGTTGCACAAAATGGAGCCTTGAAATTGTCGCTACCAAATACGGGTACCACCAATGACTCTGTGGTATTGTTTTCCGGGAATATGGTAACTACGAGTGGGCAGTATTACACAACCGTTCTTGCCGATACGGGTTCCACCAGAAGCCTTCTTTCATTTATGGATAATCCAGGATCATTTTCAGACAGTGGATTTACCCGGCTTCGTTTTATCAATGCCAGCGGTAAATCACCTGGATTAACACTGATTCGCATTGACTCCTCTACCGCTTCACTAGTAACCAGAGATACGTTGTTCAGAAATGTTGCCTTTGGTAATGCTACTGATTTTATCAAAATCCCAACAAATCCAGTGAATGCATTTCTCCGTTACAGACTGGTGAGAACATCTAACGGGGAGATAGTAGGTACCCCCTTTACCCCGCTTACCGGAAACTCTTCAAATCGAAGAGCGACTACCGTTATTACGGGCGGTATCTGGGGTACGACTTTTACACCAGGGGTTTCATTTCAAATTGTTAACCAGTAAATCCGCCCGTCATGAAATTATTTAATATAACACTCTTATTTTGCGCAGCAGCCCTCAGCTTTTCTTCCTGCAAGAAAGAAGAAGTTGCGTTGGAATTACCCGACTTGGATACCTATCTTTCCAAACAGCCTAACTTGAGTACCTTTAACGCGGCTATAGAAAAAGCCCAGCTGGCGGATTACAAGAAAGGCCCTGGACCCTTTAGTTGGTTAGCGCCTACAAATGATGCTTTTACCGCTGCCGGTATAACTGCCGACTCTCTGAACCGCATGACGCCAGGTGCTGCGAGTTATATGATAATGTATCATATTCTTTCTTCTACGAATAATCCACCCATTCCCGTATTGACGAAAGAGATGATTGCCAATTTTTCTGTTTCCCGGTCAACCCAGTTGGGTGGAACCCTGGCATTTATGGGACAGAAAGGGAATGATTTTTTTGTGAATGGTTCTCAGATCACCAGTGGCGATAATCTTCTCAGCAATGGTGTCATCCATGTCATCAACAGAGTTAATACTCCACCACAATTAAGAGGAACTATCCAGTCTATTTTGCAAAAAACTGGTCAACATACTCTTTTCATCGCCTTATTGAACAGAGCATCACAATGGGCTCAGTTGAGCAGTGGTACTTTCACAGTATTGGCTCCCACAGATGCTGCTTTATCAGCACTGGGCGCTCCTTTCAATGCTACAACTACCATCAATACCATTTCGGTAACAGATGCTACCCGAATTGTTCGTTTTCATATGTTCAACGGCGCACGATTGTTTAACAATGACTTCAAAGATGGTTTTTCACCTTCTACCATGCAAGGTTTATCTTCAGGGGAAGCTACCGCTCAACAACAGGAACTGCCGCAAGAACATTAGCATCCTTCCTGAGTTATTGATTTGAATAACAAGGTTGATTTTTATTACGAGCGCCGCGGGAAATCCCGCGGCGCTCTTTTTAACGCAATATGGTGACATACCCAGTTCTTCTTTTGCTACCATCTCCAAGATCGATCACGTAATAATAAGTACCAGTAGGCATTGGAACACCATTCCTGTTTCCATCCCAAGCAACTGCATAGCCTTCAGACTGAAAGATGATTTGTCCGGAAGTATTGTAGACTTCCATGGTGCAATTTTTATACTGTGCGAGAAACTGAATCTTCCATGTATCATTGATGCCATCACCATTGGGTGTGAACGTGTTGGGAATGTCAACAGCTGACAATACAATTACTTGCACTGTATCCCTGGCGGCACAAAGGGTTTGCTTGTCGATGGCCTGCACAACATAGTTGATATCAAGCTCGGGCTTGCACAAAGGATTGAGCAAATTGAGCTGGTCTAAATAAGTGGATGGGCTCCAGACAAACTGGTACTGGCTTGGATTGGGAATGCTTGCCTCCAAAGGGGCAGCATTGCCTTTCTTGATGTACCGATCAGGACCGGCATTGATCATGGGTGCGTTGTTAATGGATGATATGGCATGCGACACCGTATCACTGGTGCAGCCCTGGTCGAATGCAATCCAATGCCGGACAGAAAAACCAGTCATTGCTTTTTTATATGCATGCAAAGCCCTGTGGCTGGTCTTGCTGCTGAACCGCTGCCCATCGCCAAAATCCCAAAACCAGGTTGCGCCTGCATTTGATCCCGATGGAATGGATGAAACGAACTGAATGGCACTGTCAACACAAGGCTTGCCATTCCTGGTTACCGCCACTGCAGACAGGTCTACAACCATCACGGTGGTGGCTGTATCAGCCGTACATCCATTGTCGGTGATTACCGCATATCGAATGGTTTTATTTCCGGCAACCGTGAAGATTTTCTTTACACTCCTGGCATTGCTCTGACTTCCATCTGGAAAATCCCATTGGTGGGAAACCACATTAAAACCTTGGGTATTGTTGGATCCTGTGAAACTGGCTTCTTTACCCATGCAAACTACACCTGGCGCAGTGATAGCAGGCTTGGGACCTTCTTTCACCTGAACATGAATGACAGTATCTTCTGTCTTGCTGCAATTGTCAAGATCCGAAGATGCATAGGTAACTGGAATACTATAATTGCCCGCACCAGAAAATCTGAGATCAGCTGCAACGCTGTAACCATAATACTTTCTGCCAAAAACCAGGGTGGAATCTACCGGAATAGGATTGTTAATGATGGAATCTGTCTTGATGTTAAGTCCTGTTGTCTTGCTGAATTTCCAATGTATCCTGTTGAGCTTGTAGGCCACTTTGATGCTGGCTTTGAATGGCGTATTGATGCAAGTAAATGAATCTACACCCGGCAAAATGCTTTTGGTATTTTTTATGCTGGCATAGGCATTCAGGTTGTTTACCAGGGTGCCAACATTGTAGCCATAACTTTCATAATATCCCAAACCAAAGACCATCCCATTGAATGTGCTGTCGCATGAAACACTGTGCTGGCCTGCGGCACCCAGCAACCGGACAACAGCAACAACATATTCATTTCTGATGGGATGTGGAATGATGTTGAGCGGGTCCGCCGTTTTCCCATCCACCCGCAAAGAGGAAATTCCTGCAGCAGGAAGCAGAAGGCTCACATAATTGAAGTCAATGTATTGATTCCTGGTTTTATAGAAAGTAACATGCTTAATGCCTTGCTCAATGGGGCTTAAATAAAACATTTCCGGGTCTCCATAAGGATTGGTGGCATCGCTTGCACATGCGTTGGAGGAAGGCATAAACTGTGCAACAAGTATGGGTTTGTCAGACTCAATGTAATCACCCGAATTGCTGGAAAATTCATAGTAGAAATTATTGATCAACCCCGTCATCACTGTTCCATTTCTTTTCACAATGGTGGAAGGATCCTGTACGACTACCCGGTAAATATTCAGGAATGGTGTTATCAGATCGGAGTTGGCATTGGCCAAAGTATGATAGGTAAGGTAGCGAGTACCCCAGGTATTGGATGGAAAAACCTGTTGTTGCATGATATCTCCTCCGTTTCCAAAACAAAGGGTATTTCTGCTAGATCCTGAAAAAACAGCCACTGGATGGCAAAGTCCATCGCTGCCCGCAACAGAAAGAATCTTGCTTCCAGTCATGTCTACACCACTGTCATAACGAAGGCGTTTACCGAACACATTGAAGACCTCACCCCTTTTGAGATCGACAGTGAATGGCTGACCAGCTGGGCGACCATTTTCAGTTGTGCCCGAAGGGATGATTTCAATTCTCGTGTTGTCTTCCGGTGCAACGACATAAAACCAGGAATGGCTATAATCTACATTGGATACCTGTTTGCAATTGATGGAATAGTAATTGTATCCATAGGTTTCCGTGGGCATGACCATCATGGCACCGGAAGAATTCAGTCCGTACTGGTGTGCGTTCAATACAACCGGCACATCGGCCTTCACATGAATGGCCCTGTTGAAAATTCCTTCACCCGTTAACCTTGCATCCTGCAGACCCGCCTTGGGAATGACCACTGATGCATCCACACTGTTGGCAGGAACAACCACCGTTTGGCTCCAACCATTGCCGGGTATGGAAACCACAACGGTTGCCGGCAAGACAGTGGAGATGTACAATACAAGGGTCTGGCTGTTGTTGCCGGCATTGGCATTGAACATCACATTGTGACCATAGCCCAGCCAAAACTCCTTGCCTCGGTTGGACCGGTCTTGTGCAAACAAGGCCATGCCAAACTGCATCAGCAAAAACATGATCAGGAAAATTCTGCGATCCATCTGCATTGATCAGTGGTTATCTTAGAATGGTGACATATCCGGTCATTCGCTTGCTTCCGTCACCAAGATCAATCACATAATAATATGTTCCATCCGGCATCTTTCCTCCATTCCTTTTCCCATCCCATGCAGCCTTGTATCCATATGACCTGAAGATGACCTGACCTGCAGTGTTGTAGATGTCTAACTGTGCATTCCTGTACTGGTCGAGGAAACGGATGTCCCATGTATCGTTGATACCATCTCCATGCGGAGTAAACGTATTGGGAATCTCTACATCAGAAAGAAGAAAGACTTTAACGGTATCAGACCCGCTGCAAAGGGTTTGGGTATTGATGGCATATACAATATAGGTGATGTTTGCGTCAGGCTTGCAGATGGGATTTTGGGTATTGGGTTTGTCAAGGTATAGAGCAGGCGTCCAGCTGAATGAATGTAACGCTGGGTTGGAAATACTGGCATCCAATGTCAATGCATTCCCTTTCTTGATGTACTTATCCGTTCCAGCATTGATGGCGGGTGGTGGGTTGATGATGACGGACCTGTTGAAAGGCAATGAACCACATCCTTCTTTACTGGTGACCGCCAGGGATGCCGTATAGGTTTTGGGGGAAACATAACGATGCCTGTAGGGGGATGGATTACTCACCTGCCTTCCATCTCCAAGATCAAGCTTCCAGGAACTGATATTGCCAAGGT
>JAJTFY010000138.1 GCA_021299175.1 Chitinophagaceae bacterium | reverse complement strand
GTCGAACCAGCCATGTTCGCCCATGTAAAAACCCTGATCAGAAGTATAAATGACAATGGTGTTTTCTGAAAGCCCGTTTGAATCCAGGTAATTTAAAATCCTGCCAATGTTCCTGTCCATTGATCGGGCTGTAGCAAGATAGTCCCTGAGGTAGCGCTGGTATTTCCATTTGAGCAGGGCAACACTGTCATCTTTTACCTTATTGTACTCAAGTTCCGCCTTGTCGTAATATTTTTTGTACACTGCTTTCTCTTCCGCAGTCATCCTGCCAAACATACCTGGCCTGGTGTAATCGACCCCCAATTTGAGGTCATCACGCAACACCATGGTTTTGTCAATGGTCATGTCCTGGTCTGCTGCTGCTCTTCTTCCTTTGTAATCATCATTGAAGTTGGCGGGAAAGGCAAATTCCCTGTTTTCAAACTCAGCAAGGTCTTGGGGGTCAGGCATCCAGTTCCGGTGTGTAGCCTTCTCGCCTACCACCATGAAAAATGGTTTCTGCTTGTCCCGGCCTTCCAACCATTCCAAAGCAAAGTCACTGATCAGGTTGGTAACATATCCTTTGTGCCTGACGGTGTCTTTGTTCATGTGCACAAAATCTGGCTGAAAATAATTCCCCTGGTCTGGCAATACCCTCCAGAAATCAAATCCACCGGGCAACGTGTTGAGGTGCCATTTTCCTATCCAGGCAGTCTGGTAATTGTACTGGGAAAGCACCCGTTGGATCTGTTGCTGATTGGAGTCAAATGCACGACGGGGGCTATTGTCACGCAAACCATTGATATGGCTGTATTTGCCGGTAAGGAGTACCGCCCGACTGGGGGCACAGATTGAGTTGGTGACAAAAACATTTTTGAACAATGCGCCCTCTTTGGCAATCCGGTCAATGTTGGGCGTTTGCATCAACTTGCTTCCATAGGCACTGATGGCCTGCTCAGTATGGTCGTCAGAAAAAATGACAAGGATATTGGGCCTTTTTTCTTGAGCATTAGACACAAATGCAACAAGACAAAATGTCAAAATGCAAGCAATTGAGCATACTTTTCTCATAACTAAGATTGATGGGTATTAAAATGAATCAAAGCGGTGAATTGTACCTTCCAATTTTTCTGCGGTAAGTGGGAAGGCGCTTTTTATACATGAAAGACAGTTCTACTGATTTGTAATTGACTGATCCTGTTTTTGATGTCGTAGCATTGACATCATAACTCAATCCAAACTGGAACCCATTGAAAACATAGCCAACATAGGGTGTTATCGCATCATTGACCCTGTAATAGAGTCCAAAGTTGACCATCCGCGTCTTGTTCTCTTCAAACCCAGTTTGACCATGTTGAATACCCATGATGGCTCCCAATGAAGTAACTGATATACCATCCTGAATGAGGTGCAAGGCACTAAAATTTGCACTGATGGTTTCATTGATGGCTGTTCCAAAATCTGCATGGGCACTGTACCTTGGAGCAATCTTTTTGGTAGGGTCATTCATCAAACTTCTCTTTGTTTTAATGAACCTATACCCTGAAATACCAAGATTCAAGAAGGAAAATTCAGCATCATAGGTGTATAAAAGTCCTGCCGTTGCAGAAGTGAATGAGGTTGAATTTCCAAGATTCATTTCAGTTATAGGTAAAGCCTGATTGAACCCTGTGCTTGAAAGTTGTTCGTCAAATGTCAAACCACCAAGGTCAACCCTGGTACTGTTATTGACTACACCCAATGCAACAGAAATACCATTGCCATTGTCATCCAATGCCTGATGATAACTGGCGTTGAGGTTGACAAAATTGCTTTTGTACAATCCATCCATGGCCTTTTCAGCAAGTACCATTCCTCCTAAACCAAAATAACTCTGGTCTTGAAGGGTTTTCAATTTGCCATCAATAGAAATGGTTTGGGTGCTGTACGGCGATACATTCCCTATCCATTGCCGACGGATATTGCTTACCGCTCTCCAGTCTGCATCACTTGATCCGGCCAGCGCTGGATTGATGGACAATGGCGATGCAATGAACTGTGAAAAATTTGGTTCTTGTGCCTGCAAAGCAATAGGAGGGGAAACCAAAAAGGCCAACCCGATACATAAGAATTGTATAAAATGAATTGATTTTTTCATGTCATCGCATTAACAGTACACTACCCGTTTGTTGAACCTTGTTTCCATTGATATCAATACCCTCAGCAATCCATAAATATGCATCCATGGGTTGCTGCTTGCCAAAACTGATGCCGTTCCATCCTTCAGCAGTTGTCCTTGTTTCGTAAACCTGTTTCCCGAATTTATTGAAAATCTTCATGTAGGTCAACGACTTCATTCCTGCTGTATACGGATAGAGCACATCATTTACGCCATCTCCGTTAGGAGTGAAAGTCTTGGGAACAAAAATATTGACCAGCGCTGAATCAAATACCAGGACCTTGATCGTGTCCACGGTTATACAACCTGCAGGCGATGTCATTTTAATATAATACGACTGCGTTTGGTTATAGGTAAAAACAGGATTGTTTATTCGGTAAAAATTGAGGCCCCATGATGGTTGCCAATCATATGCATAATTGATCCCCTCAAAAGTTCTGGCATTCAGTTGAATTGGTCTGGCCGAGTTGGTGCTCACTGTTTCCAATTTCGCAGCACGGATGGGCTCAGCAATCATGATCAGGCTGTCTTTTGATATCGAATAGGTACAGCTGGGAACACTGGCAGATAAAGTGATTTTCTTCAATCCCCCTTTCTTGAACATGGTTGTTGCATTGTAGAATTTGGAAGAGTCTTCACCATTGAAATTCCATTTCCAGCTGATGTTCCTTACGGATGAAGTATCAGAATAATTCACGAATTGTTTGACAGTATTGATACAATTGACCGGGTCATTTGTAAATGAAATGCCAAATGTTTTCAAGTCTGCCATCCTGATGCTATTGACAGTCATATTGGTGCAACCCAATGAGTCGGTCACCCTGGCAGAATAAGTGCCCTGCATATAGGCATTGAAATTGACACTGTTGGCATTGTTGATCAGGGTATCATTCCTGTACCATTGGTAGACCTTGGCCAAAGGTGTAATAGACATGGGTTGAAATTGTCCAATACAAATCAAGGTACCATTGGGTGCATTGATAGAATTCAAGGGCAACTTGTTCAATCGCTGCACAATGCTGGCAACGCCGGCTGAAGCGCCGGTAGTATCGCTTGAGCAATAAGCATCACTCACATTCATGATGGTCATCCGGTATACCGAATCATTCGGAAGATTGGATTGAACAAAAATTGAATTAGGCTTTGAAAAGCCTCCCACCTGGGTGAGGAAGCCATCCCTGTTATCTATATAGCTGATGGACCAAGGACCCGTTCCAGTAAAAGCAAGACTTAAGGTATCAGCAGCATTGATACAAACATTAGAAGGTCCAGTTATCTTAACCCTGGGAGTTGGATTGACGGCAACCCTCAACTGGAAAGGATTACCCACACAACCATTGGTGCTTGTCTGAATTTGGTAGCCTGCATACACAATATTGTTGCCAGAGTTGGCCAAGGTTTGCCTTACACTTGCATTGTAAACTGTATCATTGGAAGTATACCCGCCCAATGCAAACGATGGATTTACCTCATTGAACTTCCATTTGTAAAGGGTGTTGGCAGGCACATTGGAAGGACTGAAGATGAGCTGCTTGCCATTACAACTATTTGTAGTTTGATCACCAATTTTAGCAATAGGCTTAACAGTTACAAAGACATTGAATGGCTTCAGTGCACAGGTTGGATTGTACGGGTTGATGGTGTACACCGCCAAAGCATTGGTATTGATTGCACTGTTCAGTGTATCATATACCAGGGTTTGAGGCGCTGTTTTTTGGGTGAAGCTACTCAATGACCCGGATGGCAAAATCGTTGGTGCCTCCCAAGTATAGGTCGTACGCATCGGCTCTAGATCAACAGGCAGACTAAACTGGCTTCCACTGCAAATGGTAATCTTTTGATCAGGCACTATGGGTGCAGGATTAACTGTGAAGGTTACAAATTGTGTACTGTCTGTACAGCCATTAAAAGTAGTTCTGTAGTTATAGGTGACTTTGACTGAATTGATGGTGGTATCCAGCAGGGTTTCATCAATCAGAAAACTTCCTCTTGAAGACAGATTGCTTATTCCTGCGATACTGTCCCTGGTCCAGGTGAAAATGGTGCCTGGTGTATTGCTGGTTGGAATATAGGAAAATGGCGTACCACTACAAATATCAGGCAATGATTTAGGACTGCTCAACACAGGGATAGGATTTACTACTACATTCAACTTGAATGGATTTCCAAGGCATCCACCAGAGCTAGCTCCTGGTATGATGGGCGTAAGTTCATATACTGCAACAGAAGGAAAATCAGTGAGATTTTTAAGACTTCCCGTAACGTTGGTTACAGGTATGATGGTGTTTTCAGTTCCTCCTATCAAACCAACGCCGAGGCTGGGTTTGCTCCAAAGGAAAACAGCGCCAACACTGTTTGGCGGGTTGATGTTGAAATTGGTACCG
>JAJTFY010000026.1 GCA_021299175.1 Chitinophagaceae bacterium | reverse complement strand
CCATTGGTGATGACATAATGTATCCTTGTTTCCTGCGGAACATGTTCACGCATCATGTTGACCATATAGTTCATGGCTTCAACGGCATCAAGGGAAGAACGGCCTCTGTCAGGTGCGCCAGCTGCATGGGCGGAGAGTCCGTAGAACCGGAACTTTGCAGAGCTGTTGGCCAATGCGCTGGTCATGGTTACGCCATTTGCATCTCCCGGATGCCAGTGGATGGCCACGTCTACATTGTTGAACAAGCCAGCCCTCACCATGTATACTTTTCCTGACCCACCTTCTTCGGCAGGGCAGCCATATACCTTGATGGTGCCTGTAAGTTTTTTCTCTTCAATGAGTTTTTTGATGGAAACACCTGCCGCAACTGATGCTGCGCCAAACAGGTGGTGTCCGCAACCATGTCCTCCGGCTTTTCCATCGATTCCTTTTTTCTCTGGAACGGCCTGTTGTGCAAGCCCGGGCAGTGCATCAAATTCAGCCAGGATGCCGATGACGGGCTGGCCGCTACCATAGGTGGCTACAAAAGCGGTGGGAATATCTGCCACACCTGCCTCAACGGTAAAACCTTCTTTTTTCAAGGTTTCCTGTAGCAGCGCACTGCTCTTGATTTCTTTGTATCCCAGTTCTGCATTGTCCCAGATCTGAAGGGCAATGTTTTTGTAGGCAGGGTAGCTGGATTCAAGAGCGGTAAGGGTTGCTGTCTTCAGTGGTTCGTTGGAGGGAGCAACAACTGTCTTTTTTTTCTGTGCGATGGCATGGAAGCCTCCTGCAAATAAAAGACAGCCGGCGAGCAGTAACATTCTTTTCATTCCTTGTTT
This sequence comes from Chitinophagaceae bacterium, assembly GCA_021299175.1. Classification (GTDB taxonomy): domain Bacteria; phylum Bacteroidota; class Bacteroidia; order Chitinophagales; family Chitinophagaceae; genus Pollutibacter. The sequence continues at coordinate 22,355 of JAJTFY010000026.1, read as the reverse complement.
TTAAGTACACAATTTAACTGCTTATCCTTACATTTATTAATCAATACAACTGTTTTTTAGCCAGCAACAGTATTCACAGATTAAAAAAAAATCCATGTGTCAGATTTCAAGATTTCCGCTAGTTTCCCAGGTCATTTTCTTCCTCATGCTTTCGTTCTTTTCGACGGCACAGGTGCGCGATAATGCAGGAACAGCAAGGGTTGCATCATTCAAGTTACACCAGCAACTCAATGCAGCTTCTCCCTACAAAAACCTGCAATGGAGGAATGTAGGTCCAGACCTCATCAGCGGACGCGTGACGGAAGTAGCCGGAATTCCCGGAAACCGTAACATCATCTTTGCCTCCTTTGCAACAGGCGGTTTTTGGAAGACCGTTGATGCAGGAGAAAACTGGATGCCATTGACAGACCAGTTGGGAACATTATCCATCGGTGCCTTTGCATTGGCACCATCCAATCCTGACATCATTTACCTTGGAACAGGCGAGTCGAATATATTCAGGGCATCCTTGCCTGGCATGGGTGCGTACAAATCTATCGATGGGGGCAAGACCTGGACTGCTATCGGTCTGACCAATACTGGCACCATTGCCAGGATCCTGGTGCATCCCCAGAACCCTGATGTGGCCTATGTTGCAGCGGGTGGAAACGAGTGGAGCTATAACAACAACAGGGGCGTCTACAAAACAACCGATGGCGGAAAATCATGGATCAGGATCTTGGGCAATGATGAAAAAACCGGGGCCATCGACCTGGTGATGGATCCAACAAATCCAGACCTGATCATTGCTTCCACCTGGAACCGCATCCGCAGGAGATGGAGCGATCCGGTTCCTGAAGATGGCGACTATATCTATAAAACAGTTGATGCCGGAAAAACATGGAGCAAACTTACCAATGGTTTGCCCGAGACAAAATATACCGGCAGGGTGGGACTTTGTTTTTCAAAAAGCAAGCCCAATGTTGTATATGCTTATCTGGACAACCATACGCCCAAGCGTGACCCCAAGCCCGGTGAACTTGACCCTTATGGCAGGCCCATTCAGGTGATTCCCTATGGTGTACAGGTGTACAGGAGCGAAGACAAGGGAGAAAACTGGAAAAAAGTAAGTACGGAAGATGATAAACTGGAGCGATTTGCCGGAACCTATGGATGGGTGTTCGGACAGATCAGGGTAGATCCCAACGACGAAAACATTGTGTACATCATGGGTGTACCCCTGGCCAAATCTACCGATGGAGGAAAGACCTTCACGGCCATGCGCGCCACAGACAAGGATTCCGATGCACAGCATGGAGACAACCATGCACTGTGGATCGATCCCACCAACAGTTCCTACATCATCAATGGAAATGATGGTGGCGTAGTGCTCTCCTACAATGGCGGTGCAAAATGGAAGAATTTTTTCAGGAAAATTCCGACCACACAGTTTTACAATATCACCTATGACATGAAGCAGCCCTACAATATCGTGGGTTCAGTGCAGGATGAGGGAAGTTTCATGGGCAGCATCAAGAATACTTTTGGCAAAAAGCCTGAAGGCATCATGGCCTGGGATGATGCGCCTGGCGGCGAAGGCACCATCATCGCCATGGATCCCAAAAATTCAGACATCATGTATGCCAGTTCATTTTATGGAAGACTGATGAAAAGCGATCTACGCATGCCCAAGAAGGCCTGGGGACAAAAGCCCCATCCGGATTCGATCCGCACAAAAGATATTTTTCCAAAGAAGACAGATGATGAGGAAGTGCACCGCGGCGAATGGCTGGCCTTCACCATGATTTCTCCACATGACAACAAAACCATCTACCATGGTTTTCAATATCTTTTTGAATCAAAGGATGGCGGTGATTCATGGAAGCGCATCAGTGAAGACCTGACCTATAATGACAAGAGTAGGATGGGAAAAACGCCTTATGCCATCAACCACCAGGCCATCACAGCCATCGATGAATCGCCTATAAAGAAAGGATTGCTGTACGCTGGCACCGATGATGGAAGGGTTTGGATGAGGGCTGCCGATGGCGCTGCTTTCCTCAGCACCATGAAAGGCATCCCACAAAATGCGCATGTGTCAAGGATTGTGGCTTCATCCCACCAGGAAAACAGGGTTTACCTTACCCTGAGCAACAGGAGAGAGGATGATGACAAGCCCTATATCTATGTTTCAGATGACAAGGGAATGACCTGGAGAAGCATCGCTGCCAACCTGCCTGCATCGCCAGTGAACGTCATCAGGGAAGACGACAAAAATCCTCTAAGACTCTATTGCGGAACCGATATGGGCATTTATTACAGCAACAATGGCGGTAAGAGCTGGAGCTCTTTACAGGCCAATTTGCCGGCTACTGTATCGGTGCAGGACTTGTTCATACATCCGCGTGAAAGAAATTTGGTGATCGCCACTTATGGAAGGGGCGTTTATTCCCTCGATGATCTGGGTGCCTTGAAATAAAATTTGGACGGGTCAGGCTATTGCTTGACCCTCATCACACTGTTGGTGACCTTGAAGATGTCAAAGGTTTTGAAATCCTGAGGCGCACTCAAACCCTCACCGTACATGATCATGTCCGGGGTATGGATGCGCACGGGTTTGTCTGTATAGAATTTTCCCTGGGACTGGTCCCAGTTCAGTTCCCTGCAAAAAAGGGTATCACCCTTGATATTGTATACCCTAACGCTGTCGCGGATGAAAATGGTATTCCTGGATTCGTGGTAAATGGCAAACATGGCGTCCAGCCTGCTTTCTATCTGTAAGGTAGAGTCAAAAAAATCAACATGCAGTGTTTTGGGAAGTTCTACCCTGGAACTGGTGTCCTGGTAGCGGAGCATCAGCGGTGCAGTGAGTTTGGCTTTCATCTTTCCGCCCTGGCTCATGTAGCTTTCAATGTTGACGGCTTCATCAACCCCCAGTTTTTTTTGAAACAGGGCCTTGACTTTCATTTCATCGTTGACGCATGATGATATCAGGAAGGAGGCAAGCAATGCAATGGCAGTGTTCCTGATCACAGCTAACATGTATTATTGGTACTTCGGCTTGTTGAACCAGATATCACTGAGGTTCAATCCCAGAGAGAAGCGGAAAATATTTTCCCTGATGTCATTGGATTTGTTTCCCCGGAAGCCCAACTCAAATGCTGTGTTGATGGTGGTGTACTGGTTGGTATAGACATTTCTTCTAACGGGAAGTCCTGTTCCAAAAGAAAACATGTATTGAGGAATGGATCTGTTCAGCTGCACATTATCTGGGCCAAATGAAGCTCCAAGCCTGTAGGCAACCCTTTGCCAGTAATTGCTGGATTTGTAATCTGGAACAAATTGTCCGCCGATTCTTCCTGTCCAGTTGTTGATCATTTTGTCTGCAGTGCCGAAATACTTGTAGTCAGCCCAATTGGCTAGGCCAATCTCTGCACCGAACATCCACATGCTTTCGCCTTCAAACATGAAACCGGCTCCCCATGAAGAAGGATGAACAATGGTTCCCTTCTGATCCTGACCTTTAAAGATGCTGTCAATCACCACTATGCCGGTATTGGCATCGTAGTCAATTGTTTCCCTGGAGATATTCCTGGTGGCTTTCATGTTCGTGGAAAGATTGCCATGCAAGCCAAGCCTTAGGTTTGTTTTTTTGTTGATTTTGATCTTGTACTGGATCCCTGCATTGAAGAACAGACCGCCAAAACGGGTGGTATCTGAAGAATTGGTTGTTTTATAGATGACAGTATCATTGACGAACGAAAGTTTTGTGCTGTGCTCTTTGTTGCCAAACATGTACCCTGCATTGAAACCAATGCTCAGGTTCTTTGTGCCATAGGCCATTCCTGTGAATGCCTGATAGGTTCCGCCATTGCCAAAGTAGCTGTATCGGGCACTGTCAATACCAGAAATCCTCGTGTTCAGGAGGATATCGTAGTTGATTCGTGTGATGGGGCGAAGACCGATGTTCATGCCCCAGTTCTTTTTCTTGGAAAGGGGAAGTCCAATCTGCATGTAGGAAGGAATCAGGTAAGCGGAGTTGAATTTTCTCGGAGGGTTTAGTGCTCTCAGAGACCTTGAGTTATAATCCAAACCAATATCAAAAGTGGTGATTTTCAGTGAAGCATAAGAGGCCGGGTTGGTGAAGTTGACCGTTGAATAATCAGCAAATGCGGAACTGAGCCCTCCCATACCTCTGTTCAGGATATTCTGTCCGGGTACAAAATCGCCAAGTCCATACCTTGAATAGGGTGAATTCTCCTGTGCCTTTCCTTGGAGGGCCGGGAGGGTCATCATCAAAAGCAGTAAAATGACTGAAAAACTATTTGTTATTGGTCTCACTGATCGCATACAATCCTTTGTAAAGTAAGTCGGGGTCTGCAAATATCTTATTTTTAAGCAGGTGCGCAAAATAGGTGCAATCACCCCCGGTTAAAACGACGTTAAAGTTCCTGTATTTTTCTTCAAATTCACGAACTATTCCTTCAATCTCCTTGGCCATGCCTAAAACGACCCCGCTGAGGATGTTCGTTTTGGTATCATAACCCACCAATGGGAAGTTCCATTCCTTCTTGACCACGGGCAGCAAGGCGGTATAATCATGCAGGGAATTGAACCGCATTTCCATTCCCGGAGAGATGCTTCCGCCCAGGAACTGGTTGTACTTGTTGATGAAATTATAGGTAATGCAGCTTCCCAATCCTACCACCAGGTTGTTTTTGCCCGGAAAAAAATGAACAACCGCAGCAGCAAGGGCAAGCCTGTCTGCTCCCATGGTCTCTGGTTTTCCGACCGGAACGGTGAAGTTGAGCTTGGAAAGGTGGTTGAGCAGGTGGAATTGGGTTCTTTCCTCCAGTATCCTGTTGATTTCAGGTGTATGGTGGATCACCGAAGAAAGGATGGATTTTTGGGGTTGGTATTCTTTCAACAGCGCTTCAATGGTCTCCAGGCCATCATTTTCCAACACATGACTGCTGAGGAGTTGTCCATTCTCAAACAGTGCCGCCTTCATGCGGGTATTGCCAAGATCCAGACAAAGCGTTCTCATTTGCTCATTGATTTTTGCAAAGGTGCTGTAAAGTTGCCGAAAGCCTCATTTTATTTGTCGCCATAATGCGATAATTTTATGGTTTAAACGATGGACAACTCAATCATACAATTGGCGAGGCAGGGTGACAGGAAATGCATTGCCAGGTGCATCTCCCTGATTGAGAATGAGGCAGAGGGGTATGAAGCAATCATTTCATCATCACCCGCAGTGCAAATGGTGCCATTGATTGGCATCACCGGCCCCCCGGGCGCAGGGAAAAGCACATTGGTGGATGCCCTTGTTGAGGGATATGTAGCGGAAGAAAAGAAAGTGGCCGTGGTTTGTGTAGACCCTTCTTCTCCTTTCAACAAAGGAGCCTTGCTGGGTGACAGGATACGGATGAACCGCTGGTACAATCATCCATCAGTATACATCAGGTCTTTGGCCAGCCGAGGGTCGATGGGTGGACTTCATCCTTCAACAAAGCAGATCACTTCATTCCTGAAGGGCTGTGGATTTGACCTCATCATCCTGGAAACGGTGGGCGTTGGACAATCAGAAATTGAGATCGCCAGGCTCGCGGATGTTTGCCTGTTGGTATTGGTTCCTGAAGCCGGCGATGAGATCCAGTTCATGAAGGCCGGATTGATGGAAGTGGCTGATATTTTTGTGGTGAACAAAGCCGACAGGCCTGGTGCTGTATTTTTTGCAACGCAATTGAAAAACATGCTCCACTCATCCTCCAGCAATCAAGGCCTTGAAGCCAGTGTGGTCAATACTGTTGCAACAACCGGCAAGGGTATTGAGGAACTAAAGACAAGCATCGCATCATTTTTAAACAATAAAAATCAAGATAATGGAAGAATTGATCCCCAATGAAGGTTTTCCGGTGGTTGCCAAAGCTGAACCATGTTGCGTGAAAGTGGAAGCAGGCAAAACCTATGCCTGGTGCACTTGCGGCCTGAGTGAAAAACAGCCTTTCTGCGATGGAAAGCACAAGAAAATTGAAGGAAATCCATACGCGAGTCTGAAGGTAACCTTCGAGGAAGAGAAGGAAGTTTGGCTTTGTCAATGCAAAAAGTCCAAGAACCCTCCTTTCTGCGACGGAAGCCACAATCAGCCTTAGTAACAGGTGGAATGAAAGTCCAGTTGACAAATCGCTTGCTTTACGGCCTGCTGTATTTGGTTTCATTGTTGCCGCTTTGGGCCTTGCATGGGCTCAGTGATTTTGTAACCTTTGTGGTGTACCGCATCATTGGATACAGAAAAGAGGTTGTATTGTCCAACCTGGCCATTGCCTTTCCTGAAAAGTCTGATGCAGAAAGAAGCAAGATTGCCAAAGCGTTTTACACCAATTTTACAGACTCCATGCTGGAGTCCATTAAATTGATCAGTGCCGGGGGCAGATTGATCGACAAGATGTTTGTGACCGACCCCAAGGTATTTGAACTGTTCTCAGGAACCGAGAAAAACATACAAATTCATGCCCTGCACAATTTCAATTGGGAGATTGTCAATCAGGGTGTTTCAAGGGAAATGAAGCTTCCTTTTCTTGGCGTATATCAACCCATCATCAATCCTTTTTTTGAACAATTGTTTAAAGAAATCAGGTCGAGGTTTGGTACGGTCTTGATTCCTGCCAATGATTTCAAGAATAATTTCTTGCCCCATCAGGACAAGCAATATGTCATCGCGTTGGTGGCAGACCAGAATCCTGGAAATCCTGCAAAAGCCTGGTGGGTCAACTTTTTCGGTAAGCCGGCACCCTTTGTGATGGGGCCTGAGAAGGCTGCACGAATGCGCGATACTGTGGTCGTTTTTGGTAATTTTTACAAACTCAGAAGGGGGGTGTATACATTCACTGTGGAGAAAATCACGGATGATCCGGCTTCATTGCAGCCGGGGGAACTTACACTTCGGTACATCAAATACATAGAAGACCGGATCAGGGAGCGGCCAGACAATTATCTTTGGAGCCATCGCAGGTGGAAACATCCGTACAAGCCTGAGTATGCCGGGCTTGCCCTTGAAACGCTTAACCTATAGCTCTTTATTTCAATAGGTCTGAAATTATTTTATTCAAAAGCTGAAGCCTTTCAAGATTCAGTTTGTAATACATGTATTTTCCTTCCCTTTCTTTTTTCACGATTCCGGCCCTGCGAAGGATGGCGAGGTGCTGGCTGGCAACAGATTGTTCCAGGCGCATTTCAACAAATAATTCTGTGACGGTGGCATTCCCTTTGCTGTCAATCATCCGGATCATTTCCTGCCGCAACGGATGGTTGATCGCCCTGAAGGTAAGCGATGCCTTTTTGATGCTCAGGTGATCCAGTGATGGGGCGTGAGTTTTCAAAAAATCTTTTTTCTGGACTGTGTTAGGTGATGGGAGATTACTCTCTTGCAGGATTTTAGACATGAGGGGTGTTTGTTAGCTTGGCAACATAGGTAATGCGAATATACGGTGAATACCAATTATTTCTTCTGTGTATTGAAGAATTCCTTTGTGTAAAAAGGTTCAGCATATGCCAAATCGAAGAACTGCTTATTTTGGTAGTCTGACAGCGACATTGTTGCAAAATGACCTGCGTTGTGCAAGGGTGCAGGGAAAAAGGCATTTGGATGATGGCAAATATCTTTCCATTTTGCTGCTCCATTGCCCACAAAACCAATCCGTTTTTCGGCGAGTTGCGCAACAAAACTTTGCTCGTCCAGTACAAGGGCTGATGGTTCAAGTATCCTGTTCATTTCTCTGGAATACAGTCCTGTAAAGACTTCCATTCGTCTGGCATCAATCATCGGGCAAACCAAATCAATCTCATCTGCAATGTTGCCAAAGGCAATCCAGTCGAGGGTATTGATACAGATGAGTGGAATTTTTAAAGCATAGCAAATTCCTTTTGCAGCCGCCAGTCCAACCCTCAGGCCAGTGTATGATCCGGGACCATTCATCACCGAAACAGCAGCCAATCTTTTCAATCCAATGCCTATGCGTTTGCAGCATTCCTGGATGGCTGGCTGCAGAAAACCTGCATGTTCCTGTTGGGTGGTATTGATGCTTTCATCCACCAAATCTCCATTGAGGCTGATGCCGATGCTTGCTTCGTTGAAGGCAGTATTGATCTGGAGGATATATGTTGCTGAAGCATTGGCCATTGTTTGCAAAAATAGGTTGCACGAAAGCAATTATCTTCGTTATTCAAAATAAAATCAACATGAGCAAGCAAATCATCAATACAGACAAGGCCCCTGCACCCATTGGTCCATACAACCAGTCGGTAAGGGCCAATGGATTTCTCTATATTTCCGGTCAGATTGCCATCGATCCTGCCACGGGCAATATCGATGCTACCGATATTGAAGGAGAAACCCATCAGGTCATGAAGAACCTGGCAGCCATTCTTGAAGCAGCAGGATTGGATTTTTCTGCAGTGGTAAAAACAACCATTTTCCTTACCGACATGTCACTTTTTGCTGCTGTCAATGCCATCTATGCTGAATATTTTACTGGAGATCATCCTGCCCGAGAGACTGTTGCCGTGAAAGGATTGCCCAAGGCAGTCAATGTAGAAATCAGCATGATTGCTGTAGGGTAGTTTGGATGGCGCAAGCTACTCAAAAATGAACTATCTTACCCATTGTTTGTTTCAAAAGATACCACATGATGAATACAACCATTCAACAACAATCGATACAGCCTTCGCTTGGGGAGAATCAGTTCACCATCGCTGAAATATTTGCCGGGCAACTCCAATTGTTCAACAGTGGACAAACCAGGCCGATAGGCTTTAGGATTGAGCAGCTTAAAAAACTCAAAGCAGCCATCTTGTTGCATGAGGCTGAAATTGTAGAAGCACTTTACAAAGATCTTCGCAAGTCAACATATGAAGCTTTTGGCTCAGAAATTGGCCAATTGTTGAGAGAAATTGATTTTACCATCAGGCACCTGCATGCATGGGCCAGGCCGCAGTCGGTTTCAACACCGCTGATGCTTTTCCCATCCACCAGCAAAATCTACCGCGATCCACTGGGAATTGTGCTGATCATCGGCCCATGGAATTATCCTTTTCTGCTGACAATCGGCCCATTGATCAGCGCCATTGCTGGCGGAAATACCGCTATCATCAAACCTTCTGAGGAAGCTGCCCACACTGCAATGGTGGTAGAGAAAATTATCGCTTCCATTTTTAACCAGGACTATGTTCATGTGGTGCAAGGCGTGGGTGGCGAAGTGATTCCTGCCATGATGAATCAGGTGCGTTTTGACCATGTATTTTTTACCGGGAGCACCGGCGTTGGACAAAAGATCATGGAGATGGCTGCCAAAAAACTGGTCCCGGTTACACTTGAACTGGGTGGCAAGAGTCCCTGCATTGTTGACAGCTCAGCCAATCTTGATTATACTGCCAAAAAAATTGTTTGGAGCAAGCTGATGAATGCAGGTCAAACCTGCGTTGCACCAGACTATGTTTTGGTGCACAATGATATCAGGAAGGAGTTGGTATCCAAGATTAAAGACAATTTCAAGAACATGTTTGGTGAGGATCCCATGATGAGCGAAGATTATGGCAGGATCATCAACAACAAGCGTTTCAAAAAACTGTCTCAATACCTGGACCCGACCAAAATTGTCAGTGGCGGAAGAAGCAATGAGGCAGACCTCTACATTGAGCCCACCATCCTTGAAAATATTACAATCCAAGACCCTGTGATGCAGGAGGAGATTTTTGGTCCCATTCTTCCCGTGATTGGTTTTGATCACCAGGAGGAAGTGGTTGAATGGGTGGAGAAAAATCCTTTTCCACTCTCACTGTACATTTATGCGGAAGACCGTGCTGTGCAGGATTTTTATCTCACGCGGTTGAGGTTCGGCGGATCTTGTATCAACAACAGCCTTATTCATTTGGGTAATCCACACCTTCCTTTCGGTGGTGTAGGCCCCAGCGGAACCGGCCAGTACCATGGAAAGTTTGGCTTTGAAACATTCACCAGGCCCAAGGCTGTCCTGCATTCCCGGTCATGGTTTGACATACCCTTGTTGTATGCACCATTCAAAGGGAAGGTGGAATTGCTAAAGAAAGTTTTTAAATATACCTGATGAAAACAGCTCTGAAAATTGGCATAGCGGCGTTGGTCGTAATGGTTACGGCTTGGGCATGCTCTTCATCCAAAATACAAGGCAACATGAGTACGAGACAAAATATTTTAAAATCTGTTTATCCTGCCCTCACTGGCATCACCCGTTTCTTTGGGGTCAACAGCAGGGTGGTGCTTTCCGAAGAAAAGAAAGCGCCGGCCTCTTCCTTGTATGATATTCCTTTTGAGACAATATCTGGTGAGCCCTCTTCTTTTGCCGCTTACAAAGGCAAAAAGATTGTGATTGTGAACACCGCCAGTGATTGTGGCTATACGGGCCAATATGAAGAACTGCAATCTTTGTATGCCCAGGCAAAAGGGGAAATTATCATAGTGGGTTTTCCTGCCAATGATTTCAAGGAGCAGGAAAAAGGAAGCAATGAACAGATCGCTTCATTTTGTAAAAAGAATTACGGCGTTGAGTTTCCTATTGCGGCCAAAGCCAGTGTTGTCAAGGGAAAAGAGCAGCATCCGGTTTTTGCTTGGCTCTCTGATCCTGCAAAAAATGGATGGAACAAGGAAGCGCCAGCATGGAATTTTTCAAAATACATCATTGATGAAGAAGGAAGATTGATTGGGTATTTTGATCCCGGGGTCAGTCCTTTGGGAAAAGATTTTCTGAAAGCACTCAATGTTTCAATTCCCTGATACAGATGAATATTCCTCAAGAACAAATGTTGGTATTGGTAAATGAGCAGGACGAGCCTGTCGGGCTGATGGAGAAGATGGAAGTGCACCGGAAAGCTTTGTTGCACAGGGCTTTCAGCGTATTTCTTTTCAACAGCAAAGGCGAAATGCTCTTGCAACGCCGTGCACTGGAGAAATACCATAGCGGTGGTTTGTGGACGAATACCTGCTGCAGTCATCCTTATCCGAATGAAACTCCCAGCCAGGCCGCCACAAGAAGGATGAAAGAAGAATTGGGTTTTGAAACTTCTGTTAATCCTGCTTTCAGCTTCATCTACAAGGCCGCACTAGATAATGAGCTTACTGAGTACGAATTTGATCATGTATTGGTTGGTCAATACGATGGCAAGGTCTTTCCCAACAAGGATGAAGTGGTTGATTATTGTTACATGAACATGGATGAACTTCGCGGAAACATGGCGAATCATCCCGGCAATTATACTGAATGGTTCAAGATTGCATTGCCCATGCTTGAGGAATATCTTGATAAGAACAATGCAATGAGCGATGAAAACCACTAAGGCCATTGTTGTAGGTGCCGGCATCGGAGGCATTGCTACCGCTATTAGGCTTGCGGTAAAAGGGTTTGAAGTAGAAGTCCACGAAAAAAATGAGGTTGCAGGGGGAAAATTGTACCTTATCGAAAAAGATGGATTTTCTTTTGATGCTGGCCCTTCTCTTTTTACCCAGCCAGCCAATGTGGAAGAATTGTTTTCTTTGTCAGGAGAAGATATCAAATCCTATTTTACCTACGAGCCTGTTTCCATTGCTTGCCGTTATTTTTTTGAAAATGGCAAAAGGCTGGATGCATTCACAGACCCTCGAGCCTTCGCAGCAGAAATGCAACAAGCTGTGGGAGAGCCCGCTGAACATGTGCTGCAGTATCTCCGAGATGCTGAACAGGTCTACGAAAAAGTGGGAACCATTTTTTTAAACCATTCTCTTCACCAACGATCTACCTGGTTGCACAAGCGGGTATTGGATGCCCTTCGCGCGGTCAAATTTCCTTATCTTTTCAATACCCTTGACGGTTTCAACAGAAGCAGATTTGTTACACCTGAAGCTGTGCAGGTCTTCAACAGGTTCGCAACATACAATGGTAGCAATCCTTACAGCGCACCCGGCATGTTGAGCCTTATTCCTCATCTTGAGCAAAACCAGGGAACCTATTATCCCCATGGCGGGATGATCAATATTCCCAATGCATTGATTGCATTGGCAGAAAAAAAAGGAGTACGCTTTGTTTTGAACAGCCATGTTGAGCAAATTGTTACTGCGCAGGGAAGGGCAACAGGAATCATCGCAAACGGGAGGTTTATTCCAGCAGAAGCTGTGATCAGCAATGTGGATGCATATTTCACCTACAAGAAATTGCTTGGTGATGAACAAGGGGCAAAAAAGATTTTGCGCAACGAGAGAAGCAGCAGCGCCCTGATTTTTTATTGGGGAATGAAAAGAGAGTTTCCTGCATTGCACCTGCACAATATCCTCTTCAGTGAAACATATGAAAAGGAGTTTAACTGCCTTTTCAAAGAAAAGAAATTTCATGATGATCCGACCATCTACATCAACATCAGTTCCAAAATGGAAAAGGGCAATGCTCCTGAAGGAAAGGAGAACTGGTTTGTGATGATCAATGCGCCAGCCATGGAAGGGGCAAACTGGGAACTGGAAACCGCCAGGGCAAGGAAAAACATTGTGATGAAACTGAGCCGGATGTTGGGTACAGATATCGAACAGGATATTTTGGTTGAAGAAGTATTGACCCCACAAGGCATACAGACCAGAACAGATTCCTACCTGGGATCCTTGTATGGTACCAGTTCAAATTCAAAATGGGCAGCTTTTCTCAGGCATGCCAATTTCACCTCAACAACAAGTGGACTTTATTTTACAGGAGGGAGTGTTCATCCGGGCGGTGGCATTCCACTTTGTTTGAAGAGTGCTGCCATTGTGAGTGACTTAATTGGTCATCCTGCATGAGTATTCGCAAACCATATTGGATGAAAAGCCCTTTCCATTGGGCAATTTTTTTGGCAGTGCTGGTGCATTTTTCAGGGGCCATCGGTATTGCTTTTTTTAGCCCTGCCTTCTTTGTTCCATTCACACCTGTCAATTTGTTCCTGATGTTGCTCTTGCTCATCCTCCATGAGCAGCCCATCAATTTCCGTTTTGTGCAGGCATTTTTCATGGCTGTTGTTGTCGGAATGATAACAGAGATGATAGGGGTCAATACAGGATTGCTTTTTGGCGACTATTCCTATGGGGAAGTCTTTGGTCGAAAGTTATTTGGTGTGCCTGTTTTAATTGGGATCAACTGGTTCTGTGTTGTCTATTCCTCCAACGTTGTAGCCAGGAAGTTGAATGGCAATGCAATGAAGGACAAGCTATCTGTTGCGCTGCTTGCTGCTGCCATTGCTACTGCTTTTGACTGGATCATGGAGCCTGTTGCCATGAAGCTTGGATTCTGGAATTGGCGCGATGGTACAATACCATTTTTCAATTATGCCAGCTGGTTCGTGATATCTTTTGCAGTTTCTATTGTATTTGGATACCTGAAAATTCAAGCCAGCAATAAATTGGCTCCATATTTTCTGGTGATACAGGCCCTGTTCTTTCTTTTTCTGCGCTTTACTCTCTAGGCCAATCATAATTACGCAAGGGCATTTTTTTGTTTAACTTGTATCGGTTTTTGATGATGAATCAATAAACTCTCGATACCTTAACCGCGTGTTTATGAACCCGGCAATAAGTCCCATTTCTTTTCATGCCTCCATGTTGCAGGCCTGGTCTGCGTTTTCTGATGAGTTCATTGCCGTTTGGGATGATGGAGTCAATGATGTATTGTATTTCAATACTGCCTATGCACATTTTTTTGGCTATCTGAACCGGGAAGATTTCATAAAAGAATATTCATTTCTTGGCTTCAGAAAGCATCAGCTGGATGCTGATGTTGCGGAATTGGTCTTGGCCACCATCAAGCGAAACGGACATTGGAGTGAAGAGGTATTGTTCAAAAAACGGGATGGAAATATTTTTTTGGGAAGGCTTGATATCACCAGTTTTATTTTCGAAGGGAAGACGTTCTATCTGCAACGGGTGATCAATATTGATACCCAAAGGGTTTTCTCTGAAAACCTTTTCAGGGAAATCAAGAAATTTGAAGCCTTGTTTCAGTATGCCACCTTGCCAATTTTATTGGTGAACAAAGAAGGGGAAATTATTTTGGCCAATGAACAAGCGACAGTCCTGTTTGAATATCCATTGGAAAAAATCACCAAACTAAAAGTCGAAGACCTTATACCTGAGCGGTTCAAGATGCGCCACCAAGGGCATCGGGCTGATTATGCCAATCACCGGGAGAACAGGCCAATGGGGCGTGGCATGGAATTGCTTGCAGTGAAGCATAGTGGGAAAGAGTTTCCAGTGGAGATAAGCCTCGGGCATTACATGATTGATCAAGAGCCCTATGTGATTGCATTTATCATTGATATCACCAAGAGGATGGAAACAGAGCATACGCTGAGAAGGCAGAAAGAAGAAGTCGAAAAAGTAAACCTTGAAATTGAAAAACTGAATGAAGCGCTTGAGCAGAAGGTGGAGGAACGTACCCAAAAGCTTACTGAAGCATTGAGCAAGGAGAGGGAGTTGAGCGATCTTAAATCAAGGTTTGTTTCCATGGCATCGCATGAGTTCAGGACTCCGCTGAGTACCATCCTGTCTTCAGTTTCACTGATAGGAAAATATACTGAATCGATGGAACAGGACAAACGCGATAAGCATATCCTGAGGATTCGTTCGGCAGTCAGCAATCTTACCGATATCTTGAATGAATTTCTATCCCTTGGAAGAATTGAAGAAGGGAAAGTTCAATTGCATTTTACCGATTTCAACCTGAAAGAACAGTTGCAGTTGATTTTGAGTGAAATCTATCCCATCCTCAAAGAGCAGCAGCAGATTCGCTATGTGCATGAAGGAAATTCACACGCGAATCTTGACCTTTCGCTGATCAGGAACATCATCATCAACCTGGTGTCCAACGCCATTAAATTTTCACCAGTCCAGTCAATGATTGATGTGAACAGCTTCATTGATAAAGAGCATGTCATCATTACTGTGAAAGACGAAGGGTTGGGCATTCCTGAGGAAGACAAGAAGCATCTTTTTGAAAGATTTTTCAGGGCAAACAATGTAACCAATATACAGGGTACAGGCCTGGGCCTTCATATTGTTGCTAAATATGTAGAGCTTATGGGCGGTACCATTTCCGTAGACAGTGAACTTGAAAAAGGAACCCTATTCACCTTAAAATTTAACGCATGAACACCATTCTATTGATTGAAGACAACCATGAGATCAGGGAAAACACAGCAGAAATTCTTGAGCTGGCCAATTACAATGTCATCACCGCTGAAAACGGGAAAGACGGCGTGGAGAAGGCGATTGCATCCAAGCCTGATGTAATCATTTGTGATATCATGATGCCCGTGTTGGACGGCTATGGTGTCTTGCACATGCTCAACAAGAATGAAGACCTGAAAGATGTGCCCTTTATTTTCCTTACTGCAAAAGCAGAGCGATCTGATTTCAGGAAGGGGATGGAAATGGGAGCAGATGATTATGTGACCAAGCCATTCACTGAAATTGAATTGCTGAATGCCATTGAGCAACGCCTGAAGAAAGTGAGCATCCTGCGAAAGAAATATGAATCAAGCCAAGACGGGATCAGAAATTTGCTTCAGGACATTGGCAAGCAGGACGTTTGGGAAGAACTTTCAAGTGGCAGGAACACGAATATCTACAAGAAAAAACATGTGATCTACAGTGAGGGCAACCATCCCAACCGTTTGTTTCATATCAAAAAAGGGAAAGTAAAACTGTATAAATCCAATGATGACGGAAAGGACCTTACCGTCGGGCTTTTTGGCGAAGGAGATTATTTTGGTTACATGGCATTGCTCGAAAATTCTGTTTACCATGAAACCGCTGAGGCCATGGAGGATGCAGAAATTGCCATGATACCAAGAGAAGAGTTTGATGCGCTGATCAAGGAAAATCCGGTAGTGATGAAAAAGTTTTTGCAGATCCTGGCGGGAAATGTAACAGAGAAAGAAAATCAATTGCTTGGACTGGCCTACAACTCGCTGCGCAAGAGGGTTGCAGATGCACTGATCATGTTGCGCCACAAATTCGGGGAAGGCCAAACACCATTTTCCATTCATATTTCAAGGGAAGACCTTGCCAATATTGCAGGAACCGCCACAGAATCCCTGATCAGAACCTTGAGTGATTTTAGGGCTGAGAAACTGATTGATATCAAAGACGGAAACATCGTCTTGCTGAACGAGAAAAAACTGGAAGGATTGTACAATTGATCCTCAGCGAGGATCTTGATGGCTATTGTTTTCCATTGATGGAAAGGGAAGAAAGATAGGTATTGTAGTCTTGCTTGATCAGTGTATGGTCATGCTCTATATATTCCATTTGTTCCCTGATCTTTTTGTGTGTTCTTTTGATTTCTGCGCTGATGACTGCACCTGGCTTTGATCTAAGCTCCTTCCATTTGATGGCCTGGCCTGTCAATACATGCAGCATATGGTCGTATAAATCATCCTTGGTGAGAAACTTGCTCTGATACTGTTCTGCCAATCCAAGGCTTTCCTTGTTGGTGATTTGGTCAATTATTTCAGACAGCCTGTTTTTCATGTGCGTATTCTCCTGGTGCAGGTACTCAATGAGCCTGATCCAGGAGGAATTTTCAAAAATGTATTGTTGGGTGCTGCTACTGATCATCTTGGTGTCAACCATCAGGGAGATAGTTTTTTTATAAATATCCCCCCTCTGCACCTGCAGAAGGGGGGATTGTCAAATCAGTGTACACTGATCTTTTGGTGGACAGTCTTTTTTGCTTCCTCTTTTTTGGGTAGCAAAAGTTTCAGTTCTCCATTGACATAATTTGCGTCGATTCTTTCTTGATTGATGTCTTCGGGCAGGGAAAAAGACCTTGAGAAAGAGGAATAGCTGTACTCCCTTCTGGTGAAGGACTCATCTTTTTCTTCCCTTTTTTCATCTTTTTCAGCACTGATGGTAATCATTGATCCATTGACATCAATCTTGAAGTCATCCTTCTGTAAGCCAGGAGCGGCCAGTGTAATTTCATAGTTCTTTTCTGTCTCCTTTACGTTAACAGCTGGCGTCTGGGTTGAAAAAGGCCATTTTTCGTCCATCCATTCATTCCAGGGTTTCATGACATCTTCCAAGAGTGAAGGTCTTAGCAGCGATGATCTTACTATAGCGTATTCGCGAGATAATTCAGGTAGTTGCATTTGAGGTCCAGGAACTGTCGTTCTGCATTCCGGATTCTTTCACGAAGGGCATTTTGGCTCAGCAGGGTATGAACCGGATACGAATTTCCCCTTTTTTCACTGGCTAAAAAATCCTGTTGCTTGGCCAATTCTTCCTTGATGTTCGTCATGCATGTTTCCTGGGCTTGCATTTCACTTTTCAGGTGGTTTACATTTGAAGTGATTTCGTCATCCTGGAATTTTTTCCCTTCAAAGATGGATGAAATCATTCTTTGAAGGTTGGGGATTTCTTTTTTTTGTCTGGTGATCATGTCATCCCAGGCATCATTTTCCTTCATGAAAAGCTCGAGAATTCTTCCGTTCATATGGCTTTTTTTAATGTTTGATACAAAACTCAAACATTGTCGGGCCATATTTTATGACGGTGAATCGCCACAAACATGACAAAAATCATCTCTTTTCGCCCAGTATCCAGCTTGGTTTTTTTGCCGTATGGATTAAACCGTATTTGTATATGCAGGTTTTGATCAGCGTGATGGCTTCTTCGATGGAGTCAGTGACGAGAAAAAGCTCCATGTCTTCCTTGGAGATGGTGTTGAAATGCTTCATTTTCTCGATGTGCTCGAGCATTTCCTTGTGGTAATCTTTGCAGAAGATGATGACGGGGAAATCTTGTATTTTCTTTGTCTGGATCAGGGTCATGGCTTCAAAGAGTTCATCCAGTGTTCCAAACCCTCCTGGCATGATCACGAAGGCATAGGAGTATTTGATCAGCAATGTTTTTCTCACAAAGAAATACCGGATGTTCACCCATTTGTCGAGGTAGGGATTGGGTTCCTGTTCCATGGGCAACAGGATGTTGCAGCCTACAGACTTCCCTCCTACATCCTTGGCCCCCCGGTTGGCTGCTTCCATCAACCCTGGCCCACCTCCGGTCAGGATGGTAAAGCCCAGTTTGGCGGCCTCTGCCGAAAACCTTCTGGTCAGGTCATAATATTGGCTGTCTTCCTTGAACCTGGCTGAACCGAATACGGTGACACAGGGTCCTGTGAAATGCAATGCGCGGAACCCTCTTACGAATTCAAGACAGACCTTGATGACAAATTTGAAATCAACCCACCTGGATCTTGGGCCTTCCAGGAATTGTATTTCTTGTTGTTGTTTTGACATAGAGAAGGTTTAGGGATGAACAGTAAAGGCTCTTCCTAAAAATACGACAAATACAATCATTGCTTTTCAAGGGATGATAAACATCATTTTGAATACTAAATAAATTAGTATAGTATTGCTAAATAAATTAGTATATATGGATGGCGAACTTTACCAGGGAGCGGCCTACAGCGGCTCCAAAGACTATACCCAGCAACAGGTTAAAACAGCGAATGCCACAGGGTTTGGGGCTGCTGCAGACGACTATGCAGAGCGGGGAATTGACCTCAATGAACAGCTGATCCGCAACAAGCCTGCCACTTTTTTCATGCGGGTTCGCGGAGAAGCCATGGTTGGTGCCGGAATCTTTGACGGCGATACCGTGATTGTGGACCGCAGCATCAAACCCGTGAGCGGCAAGATTGTGATTGCCGTACTGAATGGGGATATGCTGATCAGGCGATTCGAAAAAGGCTTCAATACAATGCGGCTTGTGCCGGAAACCAACCGCCTCGCACCGATTGATATAGATCCTTATGCCGAGTTCAGCATTTGGGGAGTGGTTACTTACGTGATACACCAGGTTTAAGAGGTTGAAGCGGTTGAAGGGGTTGAAGTTTGAGGGGTTTAGGGAAGTTTAGAGATGTTTAGGGAGGTTGAGAGAGGTTAATACATTTATTGGGTTAATGAATGTGAAGTATTCTTTTTCTTCAACCCCTTCAACAGGCCGAAGGCCGCTTCAACCTCTTCAACGCGTCTCGCTTCTTCAACCCCTTCAACTTATCTCACCTCTCTCAACCTCCCTCAACCTCATGTTCGCCATCGTCGATTGCAACAGTTTCTATTGTTCCTGCGAAAGGTTGTTCAAACCCCATTTGAACAGCAAGCCTGTTGTTGTGCTCAGCAACAACGACGGCTGCATCATTTCCCGAACGGACGAGGCAAAAAAGGCAGGGATTGCCATGGGTGTTCCGCTGTTTGAAAGCAGGGAGCTGATCCGCACCCAGGGCATTGCGGTATTTTCATCCAACTATCATTTGTATGGTGACATGAGCATGCGGGTGATGGATACGCTTCGCCTGCTGGCAGATGATTCCACCTACCGCTGTGTAGAAGTGTACTCAGTGGATGAAGCATTCATCAATCTCTCACATCTTCCTACTCATGCCCTGCAGGGCTTTGCGGAGCGCTTGAGGGATGTGGTGGTGCAGTGGACGGGCATTCCGGTATCGGTAGGGATTGCGCCTTCAAAAGTATTGAGCAAGGTGGCCAACCGCCTTGCCAAAAAAGATAAAATGAAAAGCCATTGTGTGATGGTCTTGAATACTGCAGACAAGTTGCAGGAGGCTTTGGAGATGACCGATGTAGCAGATCTCTGGGGCATTGGCCGTAAATATGCACGCAAGCTCAAGGATCTTTTTGGGATCAATACCGCCTGGCAGTTGAGGCATATGCCGGAAGAGTGGGCCAGAAAAAACCTCGGTGGCGTGGTGGGCGTTCGCATGATCAGGGAGCTGAATGGTGTGTCTTGTATTCAAATGAAGGATCCGCTGGAGAAGAAAAAAATGATTGCCACCACACGCATGTTTGGCAAGCCCGTCTATGAACTGAAGGAGCTCAAAGAGGCAGTAGCCACCTATGTTTCAAGGGCTGCAGAGAAGCTGCGCAGGCAATATGGAGCTGCATCTTCCATTGATGTTTTTGTGGTGACCAACGGACAGCAGAGCGGGCAGTATGCCTATGATCCCCAGCATCATCACCGGTATTTTACGATGATGAAACCCACGTCTGATACTGCCGAACTCATCAGGGTAGCGTTGCCACTGGTGGAATCCCTTTATCGAAAAGGAGCCAAGTATGCCAAAGCCGGTGTGATGCTCGGCGGTATTGTTCCGGATGATGCATTGCAGGGCAATCTTTTTGATGCGCAGAACAAGCAGCAGAACCGCGCCCTCATGCAGGCCCTTGACAATATCAATTTCAGCATGCGGGATGACATGGTAAAATTCGTTTCATCCGGCCTGACCCGCAATTGGAAGATGCGACAGGAGATGCGGAGCGGAAGGTATACCACACGGTGGGACGAGTTACACGAGTTGAAATTGAAATGAAAGCCAGGATGCGTTACGCGCATTGAAGCTCAACCGAAGATGCTAGACCAGAAGCTCTTTTTCACTTCTTTTTTCTCCATTTTGGCAATGCGGTACCTTGTTTGGAAGGCCTGTGAATCTTCCGGCCCCAGTTCAATCAATCCCATTTTGTTGTTGAAGGAATCGGGAGGGGAACTGAGGTTTTCAATGGCGATGCTTTTTCTATGGTCTGGCGTATAGACCTGGAGATAGGGATAGGCGCGATCTGGGTAAATATAGAGTTCAAGACCAAGTTGTTCATCAGACAGGGTGCAGTGTGGCATGGGTTCTTCCATGTCGAGCACAAATGAATTGTCGAGAAAAATATCCTTTAGTGGCGCACCTTTGAACCATTTTTTGTTCCTGATCAATTTACCTGTAGGCACTAAGGTATCGTTGAACTCCACCTGCTGTAGCGGATGTTCATGTCAAAAGCAAAAGGATAGCCAGGATCAGTGCCTTTGTAACGGTAAAGGAATTTGCATTCGCACATAAAGGCCGATGCTTCTGCGATGGCAATTTCATGCTGAACATCATAGAGCAAACCATGGATGGCATGTCCGTTCATGAAGAATTTGCCTGTGGTGTATTGTTGTCCTTCCCAGGTGTACGTGGAGTTGTTGAGCCGGCAAACGAAGGGGGAAAGTTTTGCCCCGGAAAATGCAGGCGTGAAATGGGCTTTCCAATCATCCGCATCCTTGAATCCTTCAATGATGTTGATGATTTTTCCGTTGTGTGGAACTTCCAGTTTGTTCAGGATGGCACCTGCAGAAGGAATGATGGTGGCCTTGAAACCAGTTGCTTCATCGCGCAGAATGATTTCTTCCCATCCATTTTGTTGGATGCGGTCGCAATAAAAAGTGAGTACCGATTGTTTGGCCTGCTCTTCCATTTACCATCCAAGGATATACGCGAAAATGAGCGGTGCAACGATGGTTGCATCACTCTCTACAATGTATTTGGGTGTATTGATGTCCAGCTTTCCCCAGGTGATCTTCTCATTCGGCACTGCACCAGAGTAGGATCCGTAAGAAGTAGTGGAGTCACTGATCTGGCAGAAATAGCTCCAGAATGGAACATCATGCCATTCCAGGTCCTGGTACATCATCGGAACAACACAAATAGGGAAATCGCCTGCAATACCGCCGCCAATCTGGAAAAAGCCTACGCCTTTTCCACCACTGTTGTGGCGGTACCAATCGGCCAGCCAAACCATGTATTCGATGCCACTTTTCATGGTGGTGGCCTTCATTTCATTTTTGATGATATAGGAAGCAAAGATATTGCCCATGGTGCTGTCTTCCCACCCACCCACAATGATGGGGAGGTTGCGTTCAGCGGCGGCAATCATCCAGCTGTCTTTGGTATCGATTTCATAATCAGCCTTCATCACTCCGCTGTTCAGCAGTTGGTACATGAACTCATGAGGAAAATATCTTTCACCCTTGGCATCAGCATCTTTCCACAACTTCACGATATGGTGTTGTATCCTTCTGAAAGCTTCCTCTTCAGGAATGCAGGTATCGGTCACCCTGTTCAATCCCTGCTCAAGCAATTCCCATTCCTGTTGAGGAGTGAGGTCGCGGTAGTTGGGAACACGCTTGTAGTGGCTGTGTGCCACCAGGTTCATGATGTCCTCCTCCAGGTTGGCTCCTGTACAGGAAATGATATCCACCTTGCCCTGCCTGATCATTTCTGCCAGGGAAACACCCAGCTCTGCTGTACTCATGGCACCTGCCAGGGTAACCATCATTTTACCCCCTTCGAGCAGGTGTTGTTCGTAGCCTTTGGCAGCATCCACAAGGGCAGCTGCATTGAAATGACGGTAGTGGTGTTGAATGAACGCTGAAACAGGACCTTTTGCCATATGCTTGATTTAAGATGGGCAAAGGTAGCAGTTTTGGCGACTACTTGTGTGCAACAAACACGGGTATCTTGTGCTGT
>JAJTFY010000137.1 GCA_021299175.1 Chitinophagaceae bacterium | reverse complement strand
ACACCACCATTGGTGATGGTGAAAGTACCGCCCTGCATTTCCTCTAAAGTGAGCTTGTTATCTCTTGCCTTGGTGGCCAATTCCACTACCTTCTTTTCAATATCAGCCATGGACAAAGACTCTGCATTCCTGATCACTGGAACCACCAATCCCTTGGGAGCTGAGACGGCAATTGAAATGTCACAGTAGTCATGGTAAATGAGCTCCTCATTGCTGATATATGCATTCACTGCAGGGAATTCCTGCAAGGCATAAGCACAGGCTTTGGTGAAAAAGCTCATGAATCCGAGATTGACACCATGCTTTTCTTTGAACTTATCCTTGTATTTGGCCCTCACTTCCATTACAAAGCTCATGTCCACTTCATTGAAGGTGGTGAGCATGGCTGTGGTATTTTTCGCTTCAACCAAACGGCGTGAAATGGTCTTGCGCAGTTGGGTCATTTTTTCTTTTCTCTCTCCGCGGGTGAACATTTCTGCACCAGGCTTTCTGCCAGGATTTGAAATGGCATCCATCACATCCTGTTTAAGGATTTTTCCACCAGTTCCTGAAGGGGCAATGCCTTTTGCATCAACCTTTTTATCAGCAATGATGGCGGCGGCAACTGGGCTGGCCTTCACATCAACCTTGGCAGCAGGTGCTGCTTCAACAGGAGCAGATTTCACCGGTTTTTCTTCCTTCGCCGCTGCAGGAGCATCAGCAGGCCTTTCAGCTTTCTCATCAATCGAACAAACAATATCTCCGATGGCAAGGGTATCACCTTCCTGCACTTTGATGGTCAGGATTCCCGCTTGCTCAGCATTGATTTCAAAGGTGGCTTTTTCACTTTCAATTTCAGCAAGCACTTCATCCCGCTCAACCCATTGTCCATCTTTTTTCAGCCATTTGGCAAGGCTTACTTCGCTGATCGACTCTCCTACTGTTGGCACTTTAATTTCTATCATAACAATCTTTTGAAAATTTTGGTCATCCGAATTTAAAATGAAAAGGCCTTTTTAATGATTTCTTCCTGCTCAGCAGCATGCACCTTGTTGAAACCAGTTGCGGTAGCAGCACTGGCTGTCCTTGCAACGATATTGAACGCGATAGCATCCAGGTTCATACGGAGGAAAGAAGCAGCACCCATATTCATGGGTTCCTCCTGAACCCAAGTCCATGAAGCATTGCCGTACTTTTTCTTCACTGCCTCAAGTTGTTTGACAGGCAATGGATAGACCTGCTCAAGGCGAACAATTGCAACATTTCCAATATCATTCTTTACTCTGTAATCATGCAGGTCAAAATATATTTTACCGGTGCAGAACAAGACTTGTTTTACATCTGCAGCGGCAACTGTATCGTCAATCAGTTCCTGGAATCCGCCATTGGTAAATTCAGCAACAGTAGAATAAGTTCCTGGATGCCTGAGGTTGGCCTTGGGTGAGAAGTTGATCATGGGTTTCCTGAACTGCCAGGTCAATTGGCGCCTCAGAGCATGAAACAAGTTGGCTGCGGTGGTAATATTGGTGATCACCATGTTCAATTCTGCACACATCTGCAGGTACCTTTCCATGCGAGCACTGCTGTGTTCTGGGCCCTGGCCTTCGTATCCATGTGGAAGCAACATGACCAGTCCGTTCATCCTGTTCCACTTCTGCTCAGCGGCAGATATGAACTGGTCAATCATGGTCTGTGCGCCATTTGAAAAGTCTCCAAACTGAGCCTCCCAAAGCACCAGCACCTCCGGATTGGCCAATGCATATCCGTATTCAAATCCAAGTACACCGTACTCACTCAACAATGAATTGTAAATCCTGAATTTCCCTTTGGCACCCGGGATATTGGCAAGCCTGTTGTACTGTTCATCAGTATTTTCATCCAATAAAACAGCATGGCGGTGACTGAAAGTTCCACGCTTTACATCCTGCCCACTCATCCTCACTTCCTTGCCATCTGCAAGCAAACTTGCATAGGCCAACAACTCGCCAGTTGCCCAATCCACTTTATTTTCCTTTTGCAACAATGTATGCTTGTCTTGCAAAAGCTTTTCAATTTTTTTCAAGGGCTTGAACCCTTCAGGAATCAACATAATGGATTCAAAAAGGACTTTGAACTGCACATCATCAATAGCAGTGGAAGGAGATGATTCAAAGTCTGCAGCAACAGCCTTTTTCATGGTTTTCCAAACCAGCTCAGGTGCCTGATAATGGTACGGAAGAGGGTGTTGCTTCACTTCATCCAAACGCTCCTGCAAATCACTCCAGAACTTTTTCTCCAGGTCTTTGGCCATGGATTGGATTTCAGGGTTTTCATGTTTCTGCAGATGAGCAACATAATTTTCCCTTGGATTGGGATGCTTCTCGATGATGGAATACAGATGTGGCTGGGTAAATTTGGGATCATCGCCCTCATTGTGTCCATGCTTCCTGTAACAAACCATGTCAATAAAAACATCGCTGTTGAACTGCTGGCGATAGCGGGTGGCAATTTCCATGCACTTTACAACAGCCTCAGGATCATCGCCGTTCACGTGCATCACAGGAGCCTGTACCATGGCTGCCAGAGAAGTACAATAGTCGGCAGTCCTTGCATCTTCAAAATCAGTGGTGAATCCTATCTGGTTGTTGATGACAAAATGAATGGTTCCACCGGTGGAATACCCATCCAATCCTGACATCTGGAGGATTTCATATACGATACCCTGACCGGCAATGGAGGCATCACCATGGATCAGTACAGGTAAAATTGAATCATACTGGCTGGCATACATGGCATCGGCCTTGGCCCTTGAAAAACCAAGCACCACCGGATCAACCGCCTCAAGATGTGATGGGTTGGGCATCAGTTTCAGCGAAATTGACTTTCCAGCAGGGGTAACAACATCACTACCGTAGCCAAGATGGTATTTAACATCACCGCTTCCCATGGTCTGGTCTGGCTTAGACTTTCCTTCAAATTCGCTGAAGATGTGCTCATAGGTTTTTCCCATGATATTGGCCAGGACATTGAGCCTGCCCCTGTGGGCCATGCCAATCACCACTTCCTGAACACCTTGTTCGCTGGCTATGTTGATCATGGCATCCAGTGCAGCAATGGTTGTTTCTCCACCCTCGAGTGAAAAACGCTTCTGTCCAATGTATTTGGTATGGAGAAATTTCTCAAAAATAACGCCTTGATTGAGCTTCTCAAGTATCCTTGTTTTCTTGTCCAATGACAGGGACTTGGGAAACTTGGTTTCCATTTCATCGGTCAGGAAATTGATTTTTTCCTGGCTGCTGATGTATTTGAACTCTATGCCCACATGGTTGGCATAGCATTTTATCAGATGGGATTGGATCTCTCTCAGTGTTACGGTACCCAGGCCGATAAGGTTTCCTGCGTAAAAAGTAGCATCCAGGTCTGCTTCAGACAGCCCGAAGAATCCAAGATCAAGGTTTGCGCCCCTGTCTTTTCGCTCACGGATGGGGTTTGTCTTGGAGATCAGGTGACCTTTGTTCCTGTACCCTAGGATCAGGCGGTAAACGCCCAATTCTTTTCTCCAATCAATGTCGCCAGCTGCTGCAACAGCGGAAGTTGCGGGTTTCCCCTGCAGCTGTGTTATGGCAAAATCAAACCCTTCAAAGAATTTGCGCAGGTCTGGATCAATGCTTTCAGGTGAGCGGGAAAAGTCCTGATAAAGCTGTTCAATATAGGACGGATGCGATGATGTTATATAAGAAAAATCCTTCATGGGAAGACGCTAAAAGGTTGAATGACAAAACTGTGCGCAAATATCGTTCATTTGAACTGAAAAAATAACAGGAATCTTCAAGTATAAATCAATGAATTTCTTTTAAAAAAGGGTTAATTTTGGAAGATATCGGGAATAGTGTTACATTTGCATCCCGTTTAAAAGAAAATACAAAGATGGCAAATCATAAGGCAACCAAGAAGGATGTACGTCAGGTAGCTAAGCGCAGAGAAAAAAATCGTTACCAGGGTAAAACCACCCGTAACATGATGCGTGATCTTCGCGCAACCACTGACGCAGCTGCAGCAGCAGAATCACTCCCAAGTGTATTGAGCAAAATCGATAAACTTGCTAAGAAGGGTGTAATCCACAAAAACAAGGCAGCAAACCTCAAGAGCAAGTTGACCAAGGCTGTTTCCAGCAAGAAAGCAGCTTAATCAGGCTTCGCAAATATTTTTGAAAAGAACATCCCTCCCGGATGTTCTTTTTTTATTTACCCTACCCTCCAGTTCCGCTAAATCTTTACCTTCGCACTCATCTATGACAGAAAAAATTCTCATCCTCGATTTTGGCTCCCAATACACCCAATTGATCGCCCGTGCTGTAAGGGAAGCCAATGTATATTGTGAAATTGTCCCTTATCACAAGAACATCGAATACGGTCCAGACCTTAAGGGGGTAATCCTTTCCGGATCGCCTTTTTCCGTAAATGACCCCAATGCTCCGGAGGTGGATATCAAGGCTATCGCGGCTCAACGCAATGTGCTGGGTATTTGCTATGGTGCACAGCTGACAGCAAAATCTTTCGGTGGCCGGGTTGAGCGTTCTGAAAAAAGAGAATACGGAAGGGCTATCCTTCAGACCAATATAGAAAATGTCTT
>JAJTFY010000136.1 GCA_021299175.1 Chitinophagaceae bacterium | reverse complement strand
TGCAAAGCATGGCACCTTGAGAGATGCAAACATAGCTACCGATAACAACATCCGTGATGTTGTCGATCCAGCAGTTTTCCCCGAGCCAAACATGGTCTCCCATGGTCAGTTTCCAAGGGTATTTTATGTGCACACCCGGACGGATGCGTGCTTCTATGCCGATTCTTGCGCCAAATAATTCAAGCACCCATTTCCTAAACCCACTGAATGGAATGAGTGGGTTTTGAATCAACAGCGGACTGCAAATAAACCATAGCAGTTGCTTGGGCGTGGAAGCGCCAATGTTGGCGCCATAGGCCTTGTTATTTGCATCGTAATGGGTGAAGTCTACTTTCATTGGATGGCTGTTTGCATTCAGCAAATGTGCATCATTTTGCTGTTTCTATTCCGCATTTTCAAACAATTGATTGTATTGGGCGAGGGCCTCGAGGTTGTTTTCATAATCTTGAGCCAATGCTAGTGCTCCGTTCCTGTATTCCTGCCACTCAGCATCGCCCATGTCAACAAAAGTTTGAATAGCCTTTGTAAAACCGGAAAGATCAGATAACGGAAGGTCCATGCCTGCTTTTTTTGACTGAAGATTTCGCCAAGGAGTTTGATCACTGATCAGGACCGGACAGCCCACCGCCAATGCTTCAAAAATGGCATGACCGAAATTTTCTCCTTCGGTTGGCAGCACAAAAAGATTGGCATTTTCCAACAGAGGTTTTATTTTGGCATGGGGAAGGTCGATATAGTTATTGATGTCTATTTTGAACTGCATTTTGCTGATCAGTTTCTTGCACTTGCGCCAATACTCAGCATCTTCCCGGGTGGCAACAATATCAAGGGTAATATCCCCCCTGTTCTTGGCCAGTGCCTCCAAAAGGAAATCCAATTTCTTGATGGGATGGAGCCTACCTACAAACACGATGCGCAATTTCCCGGGTGCTTTTTCTGCAGTGCCGAGATTTTTGTTAACTGCAACTGGAAGATTGGGTGCCAATACAATTCTTTTGGCTTTGGGAAAAAAACGTTGGATGTCTTTTGTTTCATCTTCCCCTGTGGAATGAAAACTCAAGTACGGTGCTAGGCCCATCAGCTTGATCATTTTGAGATACATGAACTTTTTGATCGGCTTTACCGCCAACGCAGAACGCCTCAACATGCCCCTTGGCGCGATGATCAACCGACCAGAGATGTAGGCCGCAACAATTGGTTTAATCATGTTGGAGAACATGCTGTTCAGGTATATTTTATTCGGGTTGATTTCAGCAATCACCGACTTCACTTTTTTATACGTCATCGTGCCCGGAGAATAATACCAGATATGGCATCCATCCCTTTCCAGCCACTGGTCTGCCTCAATATGCTTAAAAGGCTTTTTCTCATTGATGTCGCGATCGGAGGTGAAAATATGTATGTCGTAATGATCCTTGAACCGATCAACAAAATTCACGATTGATCGTATCGGGCCACCCGCTTTGAAAGCAGGAGCATACCAGTCGCAGAAAATCAAGAGTTTCGTTTTTTTAGCGTTCAATGAATCGGTATTGTAGAATTAATTTTTAATGCCGTTTTTATTTAGCCAATAGCCCAAGACAACAAATTGCCAGAGTTCCATCCACCGTACGGAGGGATCATGCTTGAGAAAACGGTCCCAGTATTTGAGCAAGGCATCACCCTTGATAAAATCCCGCTGAGACAGGCCATTGATCTGCGATGCACAGAAAGACTGTAACTCTGCGCGCATCCATTTTTCCCATGGCAAAACAAAACCTTGCTTTTTTCGGTGCACCACTTCATTGGGTAACAATGGCTCCAAAGCCTCTACCATCAACTGTTTCGGATAATTGGGATATTTGATATGATCGGGAATGGAGAGCACATATTCAACCAATTGGTGATCGAAGAACGGCTCACGGATTTCCAAACCAACTGCCATGCTCATTTGATCCGCATCTTTCAACAGGGTATGTTGGGTATAGCCCATGTACTCTGCGATGCTGTATTGGCTGAACAAATCAAATTGCTGTATGTAGCACAATTCAGTCTTGAGCATTTTTTCCAATCCGGTTTGTCTGATGTCTGTATTCACCAATTGCCTGATCAGGTCTGGAGAAAATATTTTCCGAATGATGGGATATACATTGCTGATGCTCGTATCAGAGATGGCGAGCATTTCCGCCAACCTTTTGTTTTTGTTAGATGAAGAATGTTCCAGCAGCAAGGAAGCCATCTTTCTCAATGGATAAGAAAGCTGATAACCGGCACTTGCATTGTTGAGTTTGTAGAAACGCGTGAACCCTGGATAGCCTGCAAACAATTCGTCTCCACCAATTCCAGTAAGGGCCACTTTTAATCCAGCTGCGCGGATGGCACCCGACAAGACGAAGGTATTGATGCCATCTGCTGTAGGACTGTCCATGGCATCGAGACCTGCAACCACCTGTTCCAGAAAATCTTCGGGCCTCAAGAGATGCCTTGTGTGTGAAGTACCAAAACGCTTGGCGATGGTGTCCGCATAACCGGATTCATCATATTCTTTTTCAGTAAAAGAAAGGTTGAAAGTGTTGATTTTGTCTTTTGCATTAAGGCTCATCAATGCCACAACCGCAGAAGAATCGATCCCGCCTGAGAGGAATGCACCCATGGGAACATCGCTCATCATCCTTTTTCCGACCGCCTCATTCATCTTGTCGAACAGGGTTTTTCTGATGATGGAATCATCCCCTTCGATTTTCAATTTCTTATCTGTGATGCTCCAGTATGAACGGGTCTCTGATTGATTAGGGGTCAATTTCATAAAACAACCCGCCTTCAATTGATGGATATTTTTAATGATGGCATTCGGATATCCCGTGGATTGCAAGGAAAGAAATTCGAAAAGGGATTGTTGATCAATCGATGGATCAATCAGTCCTGATGCGAGCAGCGATCGCTTTTCTGATGAGAAAGCAAAAGCATTCCCGGTATTGAAAAAATAAAGCGGCTTCACCCCCATCCTGTCCCTGGCCAACCATAGGGTTTCGTTGTGTTTGTCCCAGATGGCAAAAGCAAACATTCCTTCCAGTTCATTTACACAATCAATGCCCCATTTGCAAAAGGCTGCCATCAAGACCTCCGTGTCGCTAGACGTGGAAAAATGGTAATCAGTAAGCCGTTTTTTTAGTTCGAGGTAATTGTAGATTTCACCATTGAAGACCAGTACATAATTTCCAGCAGCACCAATGAAAGGCTGGTTGGCAGCGCCACTCAGGTCGATGATAGAAAGGCGGCGATGCCCCAAAGCAATGCAGGGATCGTCATAAAAGCCTTCTGCATCAGGGCCGCGGTGGGCAATGGCTTTGGTCATCATCCCTACCCGCTCTGGTGCGTCAGAAAATTTATTGTAATGCAATATGCCTGTTATGCCACACAAATGAATAGAGTTTTTAGGTGATGAGTGAAGTTAACTATATTGGTAGGCGACGACATGATTAGGATTGATGAAATCTGGTCATCATTTATTGTGCTTGCTCAATCTTTCTCCACAAATTCTGGTAAAGCCCTGCAATGAAGGCAGGCTGGTAGTTTACCACTTTTTCTTTTCCAGCTTCCACCAATTCCATTTGGCGTTGATAGCTTGACAATAAGTTGATTACTCCTTCACGGATCGATGCAACTGAGTATGGGTCTACATGGATGGCAGCATCTCCAGCCACATCCTTCATGGGTGAAATATTGCTGGTAATGACAGGTCTTTCAGCCTGAAACCCTTCAATAACGGGCAATCCAAAGCCTTCATAGGTAGAGGGGAAAAGGATGATTGCGGCATTGTGGTACTCATCCACCAATTGTTCGGGCGATATGCTGAACACAACAGAGTAGTTGATCTTGAATTTCGCCAACATTTCCTCTTGTTTCCTGGTCGTTTCCCCAATGATGCGCAAATGCAGGTCCAGGCCAAACAATGCTGCGATGGTGAGTTCCAGGTTTTTGTTGGGCTTGGTGCCGAGGAAGAGGAGGGTTGAAGGGGTTGAGGGGGTTGAGGGAGGTTGAGAGAAGTTGAGGGAGGTTGAAGTGGCAAAGATTGGGTCAACGGGATTGGGGATGACCAAAATCTTTTCAGGATCACAGTGTGTATAATCAAGGATTTCCTGCTTGGATTTGTCCGAGATGGTGGTGATATATTTTGCTTTTTTAACAGGTAGATCAAGGAAGATCCATTTTAGCAAAGCGCGCCGCAGTCCGGAATAGGTATGCAAAAACACAAGGTCATGGATGGTGAGGATGGTTCTGTCTTTGGGCAGTGCCAAAATTGCATAATGCACATCACCGGTGATGTGAAACAACCCTTTTTTAAAGCGGGATAAATACAACAGGTTGAAGATGATGGAAAATATCCCCCTGCTTGTAAAAGGCATCTCGACCTTTTCAAAAGCAGCGTCTCCTTTTGCACTTGCTTCATTGGCCACAACATCAAATACTTTCTCGATGCTGAAGAAAGCCGGGTTGCGTTTGCGGTATATGAGGGTTAGGTTGATGTTGAAGGGAGGTTTAGAGGGGTTGAGAGAGACTGAAGGGTAAGTTAAAGAACGCCGTAACAGTGCAAATTTAAGTCAGGCTGCTCAATGCATTTACAAA
>JAJTFY010000025.1 GCA_021299175.1 Chitinophagaceae bacterium | reverse complement strand
CATCATCCTTAACGCATTTCTAACGACTTCACTCGCTGAGCTGAAACGACCTGAATCAACCTGTTGCTGAATGAACTGTTCAAAATGATCACCCAACAACATTGAGGTATTTTTCCCCATGGCAATATTTTCCATAAATATACCAAGTTTTGATATTTTATTCAATCTGTTATTGTTTAAAGGTTGAAGGTAGATATGCCCAGCTTTTAAGAAATGATGAATTTCACAACATTCATTGTTTTTTTCACCAAGATGGTTATTTTAGATTCAAACAGATTGAAATATGAAATTCTTTACGGATTTGCTTTGCGCCGCAATGATGTTGGTGAGTATGGTGACCAGCGCACAGGAAAAAGCCTACTATCCTGACCCCAACCCCGCCATCCAGCAAAGGCTGGAAGAATGGCAAGACTTGAAATTCGGCCTGCTCATGCATTGGGGGCCCTATAGCCAATGGGGCGTTGTAGAAAGCTGGAGCATTTGCCCGGAAGACGTGGGCTGGGCCATCGATGCTTGGAAAAAAGGTGTGGCCACTGAGTACCACGACTATGTGAAAAAGTATGAGGCACTAAAAAATACCTTCAACCCCACAAAATTTGCTCCTGAAAAATGGGCAGCTGCAGCGAAAGATGCCGGCATGAAATACATGGTCTTCACCACGAAACACCATGATGGTTTCAGCATGTTCGACACCAAGTTTACTGACTACAAGATCACCGACAAGGGCACTCCTTTTTCCAGCAACCCCAGGAGCAATATTGCCAAAGAGGTTTTCAGCGCTTTCCGCCAGGAAAACTTTTGGATCGGCGCCTATTTTTCAAAACCAGATTGGCATTCAGATTATTATTGGTGGAAGCGTTTCCCAGCCAGTGATCGCAATCCCAACTACTCCATCAGAAAGCATCCGGAACAATGGAAAAAGTTTGTGGAATTCACCCATAACCAGATCGATGAACTGATGACGGATTATGGCAATGTAGATATCCTTTGGCTGGATGGCGGCTGGGTGCGTAAAAAAACCGATGAAGAAATCAAAACCGAATTGCTGGAAATCTACGACAATTCAAGGGTGGCAAGGAATCCCCAAAGCCAGGACATCAACATGGCGGAAATTGTCAGAAAATCTCGCCTCAAGCAACCCAAGCTGATTGTGGTCGACAGGGCCGTTCCCGGTGAGCACCAGAATTATCTAACTCCTGAGCAACATATCCCTGAAACCGGACTCCCGTATCCATGGGAAACCTGCATGACCATGGCAGGCAGCTGGAGCCATGTGCCGAATGACAAATACAAGCCTACCAATGAGTTGGTGGAGAAGTTGGTTGATGTGGTGAGCAAGGGTGGGAATTTCCTATTGAACATCGGCCCTGACCCCAATGGCGAACTGGATGCTGATGCTTACGACCGTTTGAAAGGCATGGGAGATTGGATCAAGATCAACGGTGAAGGCATTTATGGCAGCAGAATGAACAAGGTCTTCAATGAAGGGGAGAACATCCGCTTCACCAAATCAAAGGACGGCAATACCCAGTATGTTTTCATGTTCGATTTCCCTGCTGAAGGCAAGATCAACATCAGCAAAATCGATATCCCTGAAAAGGCAATCATCAACATGTTGGGCAGCAAGAAAAACCTGAAATGGAAGAAGACAAGCACGGGTTATGAAATCATGATTCCTGCTGAACTAAAAGCCCTCACAGACCATGTGTGGACGCTGAAAGTGACGGCAGCCAAATAAACAGATAATCATCCTATTGGACCGACTTGACAGCCTTATACACCGCCGGAAGAGCAGCTTTCAACCGCTGATAGGTGGCTTCAGAAATATTCTTATCATCAAAAGGGGTGAACAGCACAAAGGGCTTGTTCGCCCCTTCGTTTCTTCCGTACTTGTATTCGTAGGTAAACCAGCCATCAGATTGCAGTTTCACCTCGGCAAGATTTTTATTGGGAACCGTGATGAAGAACTTGTTCGGTTGTTTGGTGGTGGTATTGGGCAAAGATGCTTTTCTCAATTCTATATACGCCTCCTTGGCAGTCTCTACCGCAGGATCGATCAACTCCACATGGTTGGCCAATACTGATCGGTAGGCGTATTCCCCGTTGAATTTCATGTTGTACAGCTCATTCAACACGGTTCTAATGGTATCGCGCATAAAAGGATAATGGGTACATCCAAGGATGAGCGTATTCATGGGAGTAGTGATGCCCTGCGCGCGCATTTTCTCAAACAGACTGACCAGGTGATAACGGACATAGTTCTCCGGGTCGTTGAGCTGGATATCCAGGCATTTGCCCTTGTCATCATACTCACAGAGCAGCTTGTTGTTCTCCTTGTTGAATTTGTAGACATTGAGCAAGGCCGTGTCAATCTTGTATTTGAGGTTGTTGACAGATGGGCCCTTGTAGTCTTTTCTGTAGGCACTTGCTGTATCAACATAAAAACTATAGTCACGATCGATGGCATCGGCGAGCCCAAACCCGCCCTGGCTTACAATCACAGGCTCAGGCATCTGCATGGATGCCGCCAGTGCCCTGATGGCTTTGGGATATCCGTCAGAAGCAACAGTGCCTGCGGTTGCGAATACACCAATCGCGCCTTTTTCATGGGTGGACTGATAGGCCAACGCAGCCTTTACTCCTGCGTTGATGACCCCAACCACAGGAGCCTTGGCTCCATTGTCTTGAACGAACTGCTTCACCTCTTCCAAAGCAAAAGCAGTGGCTGTATTGCAGGCAAGCACCAACATTTTTACACCTTGTTTTGGGGCAGCCGCGGTATTGGTTTTGGTGATATCAAATTGTTGCTTGAGCAGAAAATCCATATTTTTCACCACATGTTCCTTGAGCAGCTTTGTCTTGTTTTCAGCGGCATAATTTCCATAAGGCATGTTGGCCTGGTCTGCGAGGTATTGGAAATACTCTTTGTCAAAATCGGGTTTGCCATCAGCACCCGGTTTGCCAGTAAGATTGTTAAAGGCGTCCAGGGTGAGCATGGCTTCCAAAACAGTCAACCCCCCGGTTCCAGAATCAAAAACACCGATGGGTAAATTATTCTTATTTTTTTCTTGTGCAACTAATGAGTTGTAAACAAGCATAAAAAGTAAACAAATTGCCGAAAGTTTTAAAAGCCTGAACATCATTGAGGATTGATTTAACTGCATTGCTGCGATTTATTGATAAAATTAACCCGTTTCCAATGGAATATGACAAAGCTGTTGCAAATTTGTACTGTAACCGGAATTAGTAGATTTTAAGTACCTTCAAAAGAAAACAATGAAAAATAGCATTATCGCGCTTTTCTTTGTCATGATTGCGTTTGCCTGTTCCAACAACAAGCAAAATACTGCTGTAGAAAATACCCCTGCTGCAACAACATCCTCCATGGAAAACAACAGCCATTTTAAACCAGAAATGGTGGTCAACACGACTGATTTTGCCTGTGGAATGCCAGTATCTGCAGGAATCAGTGACACCGCGCAATTTGAAGGCAAGGCCTACGGGTTTTGTTCTGCAGAATGCAAGGCTGAATTCCAAAAAGAGCCTGCTAAATACCTGGCTGCCAAACAGTAATCAATTCAAATACGTAAATATGCCAATTGTAAAAGCCTACGGAGCATCCAGTAGCCAATCTCCTATTGAACCGCTGTCCATACAAAGAAGGGACCTTCGTCCAAGTGATGTTCAGGTAGAAATTCTTTATTGTGGCATATGTCACAGTGATATCCATACGGCAAGGAGTGAGTGGGATGGTACGGTTTATCCAGTGGTGCCAGGGCATGAAATTGTGGGAAAGGTAAAAGCAGTTGGGAGTGCTGTAACACAGTTCACCGTTGGACAAACAGTGGGAGTGGGTGTGATGGTTGATAGCTGCCGTACCTGTAAAAATTGCAAAAGCAATCATGAACAATATTGTGAGGAAGGAATGACCGGAACCTATAATGCCCCGGAAAGGGATGGTTCAGGAATGCTCACCATGGGTGGGTATTCTGCTGAAATTGTCACAGATGAAAACTATGTTTTGCGGATCAAGGGTCAGGAAAACCTGGCTGGCATCGCTCCCTTGCTTTGTGCTGGCATCACCACTTATTCTCCCCTGAGGTTTGCAGGTGTAAAAGCAGGCATGAGAGTGGCAGTCGTCGGATTGGGTGGCCTGGGCCATATGGCTGTAAAATTTGCTGTGGCTTTTGGCGCTGAAGTTACTGTCATCAGTACATCCGCTTCCAAGGTTCAGGAAGCTTCTAAACTTGGCGCCCATCATTTTATTCTTGCCAAGGATCAGGCAGTGCTGAATGACCATGCATCATCTTTTGATATTGTGCTGGATGCAATTTCAGCAGACCATGATTATACACAGTACCTGAATTTGTTGGCACTCAATGGAAAGCTACTGGTAGTAGGACTTCCAGAGCATCAACCCAAAGTATCTCCTTTTGCCCTGATCAAGAACAGGAGAAGCATCGTCGGTTCAATGATCGGCAGCATCAAAGAAACCCAGGAAATGCTTGATTTCTGTCATGAACACAAGATTTTTGCAGAAATTGAGACCATTGCCATCACCCAAATAAATGAGGCCTATGAGCGAATGATCAAGGGTGATATCAAATACAGGTTCGTCATTGACATGTCAACAATATAACATGCCCAACTTCAACAGAAGAAATTTTCTCACAGCCCTTCCAGCTATATCGTTGGCAAGGGCTGTTCCGTTTTCTGAAGACTTCACAACAAAAAAAGGAAGTCCCTTTCGCATAAGCCTGAATGCATACTCCTTCAATGACATGCTGATGAAGAAAAAAATCAGCAAAGCAGAAATACTTGAATTCTGCGCCAACACTGGATTTGATGCGGTAGACATGACAGGATATTATTTTTCCACCTATCCTGTAACGCCATCAGATGCTGAAATTTTTGAATTCAAAAGAAAGGCGCATGCATTAGGAATTGAAATCAGTGGTACGGGAGTAAGGAATGAATTTTCATACAGTGACAGGGCTGCACTTGAAAAAGAAATTGATACTGTTTTGCGTTGGATAGAAGTGGCTGCAAAACTGGGTGCCCCGGTATTGCGCATTTTCACTGCAAAACAATACAGCACAGGCGATGAACGAAAAAAGGTTAACGACAATATCCTGTTTGCCTTGCATAAATGCATTGAAAAGGCTGCTGCTTTTGGGATTATACTTGGGATACAGAACCACAACGACTTTCTGAGAACAGCAGATGAATGCCATGAAATGATTGGCACCATCAACAGCCCATGGCTGGGCCTAGTGGTGGACACCGGTAATTTCATTGCTGCAGATCCTTACGAAGAAATCCGAAAAGCCTTGCCACTGGCTGTAAACTGGCAGGTGAAAGAAAAACTATTGATCAATGGCATTCAAACACCCATGGACCTCAAGAGGCTCTCTTCCATCATCCAATCCTCCAATTACAGGGGAAATATCCCCATTGAGACATTGGGGATGAATGATCCTTTGAGTGAAGTCCCCGTTTTCTACCAGAAAGTCAAAAAGCATCTCTTGGGATAACCTTTCTTTTCTCTATATAAATTGTTAAATTGAACCGCTGACTTGCATTTGATTGGAACACCGACTATTTTCAACTTCCAATTATGCTCCTTCGCCAAATCTTTTTTTATACGCTACTCTTCTGTGCTTGCTGCTTTCAAGCAGCAGCACAAGTAAATACGCTTCCGAAATGCGGATCTGATGTGCTATTGTCGATACTTCAGAAGGATCCCACATTTGTGCAAAATGAAAAAATCCTGAACACAGCCATCCGAAACAAAATCCTCTTCAAAAAAAATCAACCAACTGTTGTTTATACCATCCCAGTTGTTTTTCATATTGTCAATTCCAATGCGGCTTCCATCACCGATTTGATGGTCGTCAATGCACTGAAAGAGTTGAATGATGCATTT
This sequence comes from Chitinophagaceae bacterium, assembly GCA_021299175.1. GTDB lineage: Bacteria > Bacteroidota > Bacteroidia > Chitinophagales > Chitinophagaceae > Pollutibacter. Next base: position 13,134 of record JAJTFY010000025.1, on the reverse strand, counting down.
GCGCATCTTGGTGTATATGGCGTTGACCCATTAGGGGCCAATACCATGATACAATTTTGCTTGGCCAGAACCGACCCGAATGGAGGCCTGACCAGTGGCATTGACAGGGTGAATTCGTATTATGAAAATATTGACGTAGACCTTGAAAGCGATAAGCTGGGATACCTGACAAACTGGGACCCTTCAAAATATGCCAATATTTGGGTAGTAAACTCTATTCAAGGAGAAATACCTCCGAGCCCTTTCAACTGCGGCGTTTGGACAAGGTCAGGATATGGCGGTTATGCCAGTGCCGGTGTTGGTGCAGTGGTCAGCGGTCTTAGCACTCCACTGGTTGCCCATGAAATGGGGCATTATCTTTCCCTCTTGCATACATTCCAGGGTACCAATTGCATCAACAATGATTGTACCACTGATGGAGACCTGGTCTGCGATACGCCTCCAGACAGGAGTACTGCAGGCTCCTCCTGTGCAAGCCCAGAGAACTCCTGCAGAACCGATACCCTTTCAGGACCGTTCACTACAGATGTTCCCGACAATATTTCCAATTTCATGGACTATGGCAGCCCTTGCCCAACTGTCTTCACCCAAGGCCAGGCAGACAGGATGCGTGCATTTTTGGAGTCTTTCAATGGTGGCAGCCTGATTGCAAGCAACAGGTGCAATATTCCATGCGCAGAAAATATCCAAGCCAGTTTTGACTGGAACAGCAATCCACACCCCATCATTGGAGACCAAGTTCAGTTCAACAACAGCAGCACTGGTGCTACCAACTACGAATGGTATGTGAATGGTGTTTTGGTTGACAATGTTGCTGCGATGAAATATGTATTTCCGCTGGCAGGAAAATATGAGATAAAATTAAAAGCATACAATGCAGACAAGACCTGCTTCGGGTCTTATGTTGGCAACGTGATTGTTGACTGTGGTGTTGCCTCAAGGTTTTCACCTGACAAAAGAATCATTGCATCCGCAACTGCCATCTACAGCGATACGGTAAGGTTTGTGAACAAGTCTTATGGTGCCACAGCTTTCAAATGGTTTGTGAGCGATCATACTGGAGGCAACATCACCATGGTCAGTACTGACAAAGACTTCAGCTATATGTTTCCCAGGGCAGGTCTTTACCGCATCAGCCTTGAATCTACCAATGGAACATGCACAGAAATGTCCAGAACATATACAATGAACGTTCTGGACCCTAAACCTGATGGGGTGCTTACCATTTTTGACATGGATTGCTATAAGGGAGACAGCATCAGGATTGTGTTTGGCATTTACAATGCAGGATATGACACCATCCCTGCCAACATGCCTGTAACCTTCTATGACATGGATCCTGTTCTTCCTGGAGCACAGCAACTCAAGAATACCTTCGTTACGGATAAGCCAATACTTGGAAAATGTGGCATCACCTATACCCACGTCATCGCAGCCAACAGGGCAAAACTGGATACGGTTTTCGCTTTTTTTGATGAGCCAGACACACTCCTTGAATTGACCAACATCAACAACAAGGCCAGCAAGAGAAATTTTCAATTTAAGATTACGGTTTCTCCATCTGACACCACACTGTACATCAACAGTGATGTACAGCTGATGATGCGGAGCACTGGAGACAGTGCCAGTAACATCAAGTGGACAGCGAAGGCAACAGCAAATTGCACCAGCTGTAAGGATCCCATTTTCAGGATTGTGGATTCTACCAGAATCAAAGGATATGGAGAAAGCAGTTTAGGATGTGCAGACTCTGCTTATGCAAATGTCAATGTATTTCCTATCGACATTTTCCTGACCACCAATGCCATTCTATGTTCAAAAAATGACAGTCTTGTGGCAAGCTCCATTATATGCCTAGCCAATGGATACAGCAGCCTCAAACAGAACATCGAAATGCGCTATTTTGATGGCGACACCTTGCTTGGGCCAGCAAACCTTCTGGGAACGGCAACGATACTGAGAACAACAACATTCAATAACCTATGTTTGCTGGTTCGGCACCGCATCAAAATGAGTAAGACCGGGAAAGTTTTTGCATATATCAATGGCGATCTCAAACAATTTGAATCCAATCTCAGCAACAACAGGTCCAATTATACTTATGTGCCATTCAGCATTGATGTACCGGACGACGACATCGATGTATTTCGTGGAGTACCAACCCAGTTAACGATCATCAATGGCGGAGAAAAATACAAGACCCTGCTCTGGACTCCATCCAACCAACTGAGTTGCAGTACCTGCCCTGATCCGGTGCTCAAAGGCAACTCAAATACTTTATTGAAAGTGGTGGGAACTTCAGAATACTTGTGCAGGGATTCTGCAACAATCAAGGTGAATGTTTTCTGGCAAAACCATTTGATTCTTCCCAACGTATTTACACCTGATGGTGATGGGCTGAACGATAATTTTTATGTGATCGCAGGAAAGGATGTTAAATTGGTAAAACAATTTCAAATATTCAACCGCTGGGGGCAGAAAGTTTTTGAAAAAACCAATGGCAGCACCAACGACTATGCTGCCGGATGGAATGGAATGTTCAAGGGCCTCAAGGCGCCTATGGGTACTTATGTTTATTTCATTGTAGTGGAATTACAAGATGGTTCCAGCGAAACGCATAAAGGAAATATCACACTCATCAGATAAAGTGAAAATTAGACTGACCATATTGTCATTTGTTTTGATTGCGTTGCAGGCCCACGCGCAGGACCCTCATTTTTCGCAATTCTTTTCCTCTCCTTTGACATTGAACCCTGCCAATACGGGCAATTTCTCAGGATTTGCAAGGGTTTCAGTGAACTACAGGAACCAATGGCCTTCCTTTGGCAATGCATACACTACATCAACGGCTTCCATCGATGGTGCTGTTTTTAACAAGCTCATTCCCGAAGGAGACAGAATGAGTCTTGGCCTGCTGATGTTGTCTGATCAATCTGGTAATGGCATCCTGAAAGAAAACCACCTTGGGCTTTCTGCTTCCTATACCAAAGGGCTCGATATGATGGGCAAGCATTCCATCACTGCAGGATTTCAGGGAAGTTTCAGCAACCTGGCTTTCGACCAGAACAAAGCCAATTTTGAGGATGAGATTTCAGCCAGCGGTTTTACATTGCCCTCTTCAGAGATATTGCTTACCCGTGATCTTGGAAGGCAATACGTTGACATGCATGCCGGGCTGCTTTACAAAGGCTCTTTTTCAGAAAATGATCTTTTTTATGCTGGTGCATCCGTCTATCATCTGAAAACCCCTTCTTTGGGATTTTCTTCGCCCAATTATCTTATACAGCGTAGATACAATGTACATGGAGGTGGTTATATCGGACTCGGTTATGCAACCACCGTTCATGCAAGCTTTCAGTACCAGCAACATTTCAATTACAAGGAATTGGTGTTGGGAGGAGCGATCAGTCAGCTTTTGGTTGATAAACAAAACTCCTATACAGAGCTCTATGCAGGTGCTTGGATCAGAAACAACGATGCGATCATCCCTTATCTAGGCATTGAATGGAACAGCCTCAGGGCAGGCTTCTCATATGATATCAATTATACAAACCGCAAAGCCGCTTCTGCCTTGTATCAAAGTGCAGAAATTTCCCTCAATTGGATTTTCAATGTTGAAGAAGGCGCATTGACAGTGAAATGTCCGAAGTTTTAACTCAATGTTGTTTTACAAACTTCTTGAAATAAGTTTTTTCATTGTTGGTTATGCGGAGCAAATAGATGCCATCTGCAGCATTCAACATTTCAATGGCATGCGATTTTATCCCTGTGGTGGTATTCATTAGCGGGCCATTGAAAATCGACTGCCCTGCAATGGAAAGGATATCAAACTTCAATTTACCTGCCGCAGGATTCAATTTAAACTCCACCTTGTTTCGCACAGGGTTTTCGATCAAGGTCAATCCTATTTGATTAGGATCATAATTAGTAACTGCGGTAGTGCCTGAAGATGGCAGCAGATATCTGCTCACTACGGGCATATGATCCGCAGTTGTAGTGGCATAGTTGGCAATCCAATCATTGACTTCCCTGATCAATCGTACAGAGCCATTGATATAGTCTGCCTCCAGTTCATTGGAGATGATGACATGGTCGATAAAATCGGAGTAACCAATCAGTGAATTGTGCCCTGTATTGCTCAGGATCATGCTCACCGATTTGTACCGGTCAGCATCAGTGGAATCCTTCACTATATCATCATAAGAAGAAAGTGCTGGGTTGACTCCCTCAGAAATTGTTGAATCCAGGTCATCATTGTAATCACCCAATATGATGACGCTTGCTGCATTGAAACTTGCATCCAGAGTATCTTTCAACTCTTTAGCACCATCTTTTCTTCGCAGATGGTCGGATGCTGTGCTTCCAGACTTCCCATGTACGAGGATGAAATTCATTTTCTTGGTAGCCGTACCGTTGACCACATCTGCCTGCAACAAGAAAGGAACACGGCCGCTTGCCCAGTTGGAATTGGCCGCAGTGCTGGATTTCAAAAGACCCCTTGCGGTTACATTGGTGATCACGGATTTCCTGTAGGCAAACGCAATTTTTTGACCCGACGCATAACTCCCACTTGAAGTGTTGGGAGCGTTGGAGCAATAATCGGAAACGATGTATCCATAGCCTGTAGAAGATTCGATCAGTGTCTTGAAACGGTTGATATCCACCACTTCAGAGAACGCATAGATATCTGCATCAAGGCTGTCCATCACCCGTTTGATGTTGGCCTGTGCCAGGTCATCATTGGTCGGACCCTGGCCTGCTGCAGTGCTTCCAAACCAAAGGATATTCCAGTTCACCACATCAAGGGTAGTATTCTTTGCATACGTATTTCCCGACACATCATAATGCGCAGTGGTTGAGCCTGTGGCACTGAAAGCAATTCTTCCCACTGCAACTGATTTATCTGTTGTCGGCATGTACCTGACATGAATGGTTTTAGATCCGCCTGTCAATTGTGATGCGGTAAAAGTGAGGGTATTCGAGAAAGCAATATTGTCTTTGGAAACCTGAAATAGACTTGGAGCAGTGATCAGCAGATCTGAAGCGGCATTCATCACCTGAAAGCGGATGGGTTTGGATGCTGTAGCTGCTCCGGAACTGCTGTTGTCGAACTGGGCCAAGGTTGGTGCTTCAATAAATACTTTCGCCACTGGTGCGGAAGTCCTGTTCTTGATTTGCACATCATCCAACGAAACCCTTGCAGCACCAAGTGAAGGAGAGGATGTGTATTTAAAGGCGATATAGGTTGACCCAGACTTGAAGGATGCTAGGTTGATGTCTTCAACGGCAGTCCATTTATCACTGTTTGGTAAGGGGAACAAGGCGTCTATTGCTGTCCATGCTGCAGCACCGGCTGCAGGCCTGGAAGACTGATTGGTGGCAACAAACAATTGTATCTGCGGCCCTGCGTATTTTGTTCTTTCATAAAAAGACAAAACAGGAAATTGAAAAAGACTGAGGTCCAGCGCCGGAGAAATCAACCAATCTTCGTTGTCAACAGCACCCGTTCCTGAAACAAAGCCATTGACCTGAACTCCGTTGGTGGCGGTATTGCCAAAAATGCTGCAAGCCCAGAGGCTATCCCCCTTCAGACTGGTCTGTGTCCAACCCGAAGGAAGGCCACCAGCACAATTGTTGAAATCAAAAGAAAACTCAGGTGCAACGGAAGTGGTAAAACTCCAGGTACTGCTGCCGGAAAAGCCTGCAAACTTGTTTCCCGCAACATCAGCAAATGCACCATTGGGAACCTCAACATAGTATTTTGTAGAAAGGCTAAGCCCAGTTACTGGAATACTGGCAGCAGCGCCGGAAACAGAAACCGCGGATGTTGCCACATTAAAAGTAGACACGGTGCTGTTGTCTGCAAATTTTTTAAGGGAAACCAAGCCGGTTCCTTTTACAATAGGCTCGGAGAAGTTGAGCACTAGACTGGTACTGGTATTGATGCCTGTTGCATTGTTGGCAGGATTGACAGAAGACAATGTAGGGGCTGTATTGTCGGAACCTGCACTGATGGCTTCAATGGAGAAATCATCAATCCCCAATCCATCATCAGACCCTGTTGCATTGAAATCAGACCAGCGCAGGTAAAATGTTGCACCATTGGCGATGTTGAGCCCTGTAATGGTGTAAGTGATGGCAGTTGCATTCGCAGCAATGGTTCCGTCCAATGCCCCGATAGTTCCTGTCGTTATTGGTCCGGTAAAATCAAGCTGATCCACATCTTTCCACGTGCCGTTGGCCAGACCAGTGGCATCCGTACTGTATTGGAAATCGAGCCGGTCAGGCCTGGAGGCGAAACCCAGCCTCCATTGCTCTCCTTTATAAGCAATCTTGAGCGAAGTAACGACACCCCCAGTGGTATTGGTGAAAGCGACACCAAAGGATGAAATAAGGCTTCCAGATTGAACCGATCCCAGCGCCCTGTCATCTGCTGCATCGATACCAAAACTATAAGTATCCCCTGAATTTGAAGAACCTGTACCTGCTGTATAATTGGCATTCGCATTGGTACCCGTTTCCAGCAAGAGCCAGCCTGAGGGAAGGACCGAAGATGCTCCAGCCTTGGCTAACGTATTGAAATTCTGTGCATATGGTGATGTGGTAAGAGCAAACTGTGCTCCTGCATGCAAACAGCATATCAATAAGAAGGCAAAAAAGAGTGGCTTTAGTACAGTTCTATATCGCATGAGAGGGGATTTCTGCGAATATAGAGGGATTTTGAAAATCCTCACCAATTCTATCCGTCAAGTCAGCATTAATTTTTCCAATTCGGATTTCAAATGCCGGGCAGGAACAACGCCTGACTGGCGCCATTTTACAAAACCATTTTGAAAAATGATCAGGGTGGGAACTCCCTGCACCTGGTAATGTTGCGCAATCGATGGATTTTTATCTACATCGATTTTGAGAACAATTGCGTGATCACCGACTGTATCCTTGAGTTCTTTGAGGATGGGAGCCATCATCTTGCAAGGTCCGCACCATTCAGCAAAAAAATCCACCAATACTGGCTTACTGCCACCAATGATTTCTCCAAAGGTTGAATTATTTGACATGCATTTCTTTTGGGTGACTCAAAATTATCGAGCAAAAGCATAGCAAAACATGACTTTTGTCACAGAGCCTTCAAGGGGTCAAAGTATGCTTGGATAAAACCATATCAAGGGATTGCGTATAGGCAGGTTCCTGATCACCTCTTCTTCAGTTGGTGCATGCTCTAAATTTTTCCATGTGTTGAACATTTCCTGATCGCTGAATGCGGCGGCACCAAAGACCAGAAACGGATGTGCCACTGGCCAATTCTCCCAATACATGACATCCTGCTTGAATGTCCATTTGCTTTTATCTTTTACATAGGGATCCATGAATGCAATGGCTTGCCGGATTGATCTTTTGTCTTCCAATTCAAATGCCCACATATTGTTTTGCTTGTCGGATAATAGTTGACAAAGCATGGCCATCGCATCCAGGTTGAACAGGGAATACCCATATGGCTTTGTTCTTGCCAGCTCCTTGGGGAAGCTCCCATCCTGGGCCATCTGGCCAGGCAAATGCAATGTTGTATAGCGTTGTCTGCAAAGATTCAACAATGAATCGTTTTTGGTGAACCTTGCAAATCCCGCCACTTGCATGGTCCAGCAGGTGCCATGATTGTTGAGTGCGTTCATCTCATCAATACCATATTTATGGTGCGTGACCCAGTTGAGGTATTTTTCAAACCATACACGAAACTGAACATATTCAACAGGCTTGGCAGATTTACTTTTTTCTAGGACGATAAGGGCTTGTGACACTTCCATCATCTGGATCATATCAATGATACCAATGCCCCTGCCCGTAAACCTTCCCTTGATGGCCTGTGCATAGAGCAGATGAGGATTCATCAGGGTGGCAGTATCAATAAACCAGGCCCTTGCATGCTGAAATGCCCTCGATGCGTATTGTTCATTCTTACTGATGATGTAGCCAGAAGCCAGCGTGCCCATGATGCGGCTGAAACGGATCATCGCCTTCCGGTGGTCTGTAAAATTATCTGGATTGGTCATTCCATCCCGCTGCACATAAGGACTATCCGCGCTTGCAGGATTGGGCCACCAATAATCACCTTCAGAAAAAAAATCATGTTTACCACCACTGCTCCTGGTTGATGAAGATGCAGTAACTGTGATGGGTTCTGCTGTCATTACCCATGCAAGCTCTTTATCCACAAAGGGCTTCAGGACTTTTGCTGCACTTGATGCAATATTTGACTGTCCTGAAAGATGGATGGAATAAAATGAAATTCCTATCAATAAAACCAAATGCTTTGCCAATGAATACATGTAGTGACGACTTGTTTCTACGAAAGTTAGCGCAAATTCAGCGGTATTGAAAAACATCATCGAAAACGTTTTCCTACATATATCTGAAGCAGCTTGAATCAAACAAATGCTATCCTTACCTTTGAACCTTCATGAGACCATTACTGCTGACATTTTTAGTTTTTGTTGCAACCATCAGTTGCCTTCAAGGACAATCCCTGAGTACCATGCAACCATTGCTTGATACGGGTTATTTTGCCAGAAAGTCGATTGAATCCATAAAAATTGATGGATTGCTTACAGAGGATACCTGGGAAAAAGCACAGAAGGCAACCAACTTTATTCAAAATTTTCCAGTTGACAGCATGATGGCTTCTGCCAAGACGCAGGTGATGGTTTCATATGATGAAAAATTTTTGTACGTCGCAGCCAAACTTTACAATTCAGTCAGCAAGCAATCTTATGTAACGCCATCACTGAAACGTGATTTCAGGGGAGAAGCCAATGATGCCATTGTCATCAGCATCGATCCATTCATGGACAGGATGAATTCATTTTCATTTGGCATCAATCCCTTTGGCGTACAAAGAGAAGGATTGGTCGTTAATGGCGGTGTTTTGAGTGAGGATCTCAGTTTGTCCTGGGACAACAAATGGTACAGTGAAGCCAAAATATTCGATGACCATTGGACCATGGAAATGGCCATCCCATTGAACACGCTCCGGTTCAGGAATGGTGCCAAGAAATGGCTGGTGAATTTTTACCGCATTGACAGCCACAATGCAGAACGTGCTGGATGGGCAAGGATTCCCAACCAATTTGCGATGATTTCACTGGCCTTTTCAAAGCCGTTGGAATTTGAAACACCCATCACCAAAAAAGGGCAAAATATTTCTTTGATCCCTTACCTGTCACCAGGCGTTTTTAGGAATCCCTCAAGTGCCGGGAGCAACAAATTCAATACCCGTTCCAGGTTGACGTATGGTGGCGATGCAAAAATTGGGCTTGGGTCATCATTAAATCTTGACCTGACCTTTAATCCGGATTTCTCACAGGTTGAAGTGGACAACCAGGTGACCAATCTTGATCGGTTTGAAATTCTCTTTCCAGAGAAAAGACAGTTTTTTCTGGAAAATGGAGACCTTTTTGCCAATTTTGGCATTGATGGTGTAAGACCATTTTTTTCAAGACGCATAGGCGTTACAAGAGATCCTTCCACCGGACAGAACATACAAAACAGGATAGAAGCGGGTATGCGCATGAGCGGAAAAATTGGTGACGACCTGAGGCTGGGTATTCTTCAGATGCGAACAGCTGCCATTGATTCCATTGGTCAGGCAGCCAATGATTTTTCTGTTATTGCCCTGCAACAAAAAGTCTTTACACGATCCAGTATTGGTGTAATGTTTACCAATAAGGAGGTATCGGGAAGCAATGATTTCAACAGGGTCGCCGGCATTGACTATAATATTGCCTCCAAAAACAATGCATGGAATGGTAAATTGTTTTACATGATGTCCTTCGACCCATTCAAGACCAGCAATGATAAGGCAATGGGAGCCAGCATCGTCTACAACAAGAGAAGATTTGAAACAAGACAAAGGCTTTATTCCATTGGGAAAGAATTCAATCCTGAAGTTGGTTACCTGAAACGAGGAGGCTTCTTAAGGTATGCTGGTGATGCGACCTGGAAGATCTATCCGAAGAACACAAGGGTCAACAGACATGGCCCAATGGTTGATTATGATTTTACCATCTTCCCCACGAAAGGAATCACAGACTACGACCTTAATTTCATCTACAATATTTTGTATAAAAATTATTTCACCCTGCTGTTCAGGGCCAGAAGGGATTTCACCAGATTGACAGAAGATTTTGACCCTACCAATACCGGTGGAACGAAATTAAAAGCGAACCAGGAGTTTGTTTATCACTCAATCATTGCCAGCTTGATATCAGACCAAAGGAAAAAACTGGTGGCAAAATTACAGACAAGGTCCGGTCAATACTTCAATGGCAGCAGATTGAATCTTGATGGTGAAATCACATACAGAATCCAGCCATATGGAAGCATTTCGAGTGTGTTTTCCTATAACAGGCTTCGGTTCCCGCAACCTTATAAAAGCGTTGACCTTGTATTGGCTGGTCCTAAAATCGATCTTACCTTCAGCCGATCTGTTTTTCTGTCAACCCTGATTCAGTACAACAGCCAGATCAACAACATCAACATGAATGTCCGTTTTCAATGGCGTTTTGCTCCTGCATCAGATCTGTTTCTTGTGTATACAGACAATTACTATGCTGACAGTTATACTTCCAAAGGAAGTGCACTTGTATTAAAAGCAACGTATTGGTTCAACCTCTAGGGATTCAAAAGCGAACGGATTTAAAAACAATTTCTGCATATCCGTTTCTTTCATAGAAAATACCAACCGTTTTTTTATCCATTACCACAAGGTCACTGTAAGCTGCCCAATCGCGTTTTTTATCGTCCACTGATTTCTCCACTACAATGCTTTTCCCCCAGGTTTTTCCTTCGTCATAACTGATGCGAAGGGTGAGGTTGTCTCGCTTTTTTTCATCTGCAGCATTGCAGGATGCGATGATGGCCTTGCCCTTTTTGTATCCCAATGTTATAATTGAACCCTGGCAAACAGCATCAGGAAGCGCAGGATCGAAATAGGCTGTATCCCAGGTCGCACCACCATTGCTTGAAAACGCAAGGATGCGTTGCCTGATATCTCCACGCTGGTTGCGCACACTCATGATCATCCTTCCGTTGGAAAGCGCTGCGCCCATGGCTTCATTTGATCCTGGGATATCAATATTGGCTGAAATCTTGAATGTTTTTCCATGATCATCCGAATAGAATCCATGGGCATTGCAGTCCCTGTATTGAGGTTGAGGATCGCCAGCGGTATGGTTTGCTGCAACATAGATTCTTCCTTTGTAGACACCTTGTTGGAATTGAAAAGCATGGCCGGGTGTGTTGGCATAGGTCCTCCAATCTTCTTTGAATTGGTAGGCCGGATTTGCAGTTGGCTGAAAAGGCCTATGAGCCTGCAATGTAATGTTTACAGGCTCCGACCAGCTCTTGCCCTGGTCAGTCGATTTGATGTACCATACTTCCCTCAACCCTTTTCCCTTTCGCACTTCACTCTCATGGTTGTTGCCTGTATTGTAAAATAAATACACAACTCCCTGGGGATGCTCGGGATCAAGCAGGTCAACCACAGGAGCAGGATTTCCGGCCTGTAATGATGCATAATTCACGAGGATCTTAACAGGCGACCATGTTTTTCCCTTGTCAGCACTGCGTTTCATGACAATATTGATGTCGCCAAAATCTCCACTGTTGTTTACCCTTCCTTCTGCAAAGGCAAGCAGGTCATGGTTTTTCAGCGAAACGATGGCCGGAATACGGTAACTCTTGTGTCCTTCTGTGCCGCTGGTGAATACAGGAACTTCCTGGGAAAATGAGGGTACGATATAAATTAAAAAACAAAGTTGAATCAGAAGACTTCTACATTTCATTGGACGCTATTTTGATGAGACATTTAAAATAAATGAAGTGGCAGGCAAACCTTCGTTGTTTACCAGGTTTCCATCAGCATATGGCTTATAGGCGTAATAAACCAGTTCTGGTGATGAATTTGTTTTCAATCGAATGCTTTTTTTATGGATAACTGCTTCAATTGGATCAATCCCATTCAAAGAAAATCCACTTAATTGTTTCTGGTCTGCGGCTCTCAACCCATCAGCATGTTTAAATTGAATGACGAGCTCATTCTTTCTGTAGATTGGCATTGGGCCAGAGACAAGAACGTTTTTTCCATAGAGGTCATGCAAAGCCCAGCGGGAAAGCCTCTCCGCAACAGTACGCTTATCCCTGGGGTGAACATTGTCCTTGTCGCCGATATCACTGCTAACCACCATGCCCGTGTATCGTATTTGCTGATAAGCGAGTAATTGAATGTTCCTGAAAAGTGGCCACAACTGTGACTTGTATTTAATGGTATCGATAGATGAAAGTTGTACAAAATAAAATGGCAATCGTTGATTGTTCCACCCCTTTCGATAATCAGCAACCAGCATTTTCATCAATCCAAGATATTCGTTCACCCTGTTCAACTCCTGGGCATTGCTCTCGCCCTGATACCATAAAATCCCTTTGATTGGATGTTGCATTAAAGGCAATATACCATGATCGTAAATGTATCCAGGCATGAATGCATGTGCCAGATTTGTCTTTCCGATATTTTCAATGGCCCTTTGCCTGATCCAAACAGGCAGGGCTTCATTTTCCATCCAGTTGTTTGCCAACTTGTTTTGAAATGAATCGTTTGATGATAAAGATGTTGTACTTATCCATGACTCGATTGGACTCCCTCCAACTGCGATGTTGATGATCCCAATCGGGATAGTAGTTTCAGTCTGAATAATGTGAGCAAAATAATATCCGATGGCACTCATGCTTGCTGAAGCAGTTGAATTTGCAAGCTGCCAACTTCCCTCATAAAATTTTCCGGCTTGGAGCCTGCTCTTCATCGAATCTGAAAAAGGTCTTCCGTAATGATCTTTTCCTACATAATGGGGATTCAAAATCCTTACAGCGGGATTGGATTGCAGGTTTTTACCAACAGTAAAATATTTATCACTTGAAAGTGGAAATTCCATATTTGACTGGCCTGCGCAAAGCCAAACATCTCCAATCAAAATATTGTTAATCGCCCTGCTTTGGATATCATCAGATAGCACAATATCAAATGGGTCTTGAGAATATTTTTGGGACGGCATCTTAAAACTCCAAGCAGAATCTGATTTAACAATA
>JAJTFY010000135.1 GCA_021299175.1 Chitinophagaceae bacterium | reverse complement strand
TAACCTTGAAGGAATCGCCTGTTGCGTTGATCCCTTTCCCTCAACAGGTACAGTGGTCAAAGGAAGGATGGAAGCTGCCATCCCAGCTTACAATTGTTGTTGATGGAAATCAACCATCACTGACCGAGAATGCACTGCGTTCTTTGAAAACATTGTTGGCATCTTCTTCAATAAAATGGAATTTGAAAAGCCTTTCTTCCAATGAAAAAGTTCCTCTAAATGCTATTCAGCTAAAGATTGCCAACAATTCTTCTCTCAAGTCAGAGGGCTATCAATTGAGCATTTCAGCAAAAGGTATTCTCATCCAGTCAAATGATGCTGCAGGGTTTTATTATGCTGTTCAAACCCTTCGGCAGATCATGGCTCAAAAAAATCCTGTGCAGCAACTCCCAGGGTGTAATATCATTGATTGGCCGGCATTTGCTTTGCGTGGTTTTATGCATGACAACGGACGCAATTTCCAGAGCATTCCAATGTTGAAGGCACAACTAGATAAACTGTCTTGGTATAAGTTCAATACATTTCATTGGCACCTGACCGACAACCCTGCCTGGCGTGCACAAAGCAAGATCTATCCACAACTGAACAGTGCGCAAAATCGAATGCAGGGACGAGATTCTGATAGCAGCTATAGTTTTGAGGATATCCGCGATTTGATCCGCTACGCGCGTGAGCGAAATATTTCAATTATACCCGAATTTGATATGCCTGGCCATAGTAAATATTTTGAGCCAACATTTGGGTTTAAAATGGAATCCGAACAGGGCATGCAAGTGCTGGAAAAACTGATTGATGAATTCTGCGCGGAAGTACCGGTTTCCGATTGTCCCATCATCCACCTGGGCTCTGATGAAGTGCGCATCCCCAATCCGGCAGTATTCATCAAGAGAATGACAGCACGGGTGAAAGCAAACAATAGGAAAGTGATGGTATGGAATCCTGGCCTGCCTCCAGAGCCAGGTACCATTGAACAAATTTGGCTGGAGGATGCAACCTTTGTTCACCGGAGGACAAGCCAAAATCCTTATGTTGATTCTTATGCAGGTTACCTCAATAATTATGATGCCTACTCATTGATCCAGCGGTATTTCTTTCAACAGATTTGCAGCAAACCTTCGGGTGATTCACTCGCCTTGGGTGGTATTCTCTGCTGTTGGCCTGATGTAAGGGTGGGGGACAAGACAAAAATTCCTTTGTATAATCCGGTATGGCCTGGTTCCATTACCTTCAGCGAATCGCTATGGTGTGGGCGTCCTGATTTCACACCCAATTATATGAATGTATTGCCTGCAATAGGCACTGAAGCAAGTAATCATTTTGTCGAATTCGAGCAGCGTTTGCGAAAACACAAGCAACTTTTTTTTTCAACTGATCATTTTCCTTACGTTCCCTTTGGCCATATTGAGTGGAACATGTCTGGTCCTTTTTACCGCAATGCCAATGATTCCATTGATAGGGAATTCATTGGAAAGGATGCTGCGGCCATCACTTCAATGGCCTATCAGTCAAAAATAGTAACTGGAGGCATCCTTCGTTTTGAAGAGCATCTGGGTGGAGCAAAGAAATTGTCAAAAACCGCCAATGAAACAGTATACCTGACTGCGTACACCTTTAGTGCAAACGCCAGGAATATAGATGCCATCATTGGTTTTGAAGCTGCCGCCCGCAGCAACCGCCGAAGTGCAGGCATTCCAAACAATGGACAATGGGATGCCAATGGCGGAGCGATTTTCATCAATGACAAAGTATTGCCAGGCCCTGTCTGGAATATGCCCGGAGGCCAACGGTACTTGCAGGCAACATGGGATAAGCCGGCGAATGAAATGCCCTATACCGAGGAAGAATTTTATTGGAGCCGCCCACCTGCTGTTGTCGCATTGCAAAAAGGATGGAACAAGATTTTCGTAAGGGTGCCAAGAACTTATCTTGATCAGAAATGGATTTTTGCTTTTGTTCCGGTGAAACAGGATCCCAAGGGAAATTGGATGGAGGATGCATCAGTGAAGATTCAAGCTTCAAAAAAATAATTTACTTTCTAAATCCAATCAATGGGAAATTCATCGCGCAGAATATTCATCAAGTCTGCAGCCATGACTGGCATCATGGCATCCTTTGCAGATTCCGTTTTTGCTTTCGAAGGCAGTAGCAATCTGCACGCTACTGGTGAAAAAGACAATTACCTGGAAT
This sequence comes from Chitinophagaceae bacterium, assembly GCA_021299175.1. GTDB lineage: Bacteria > Bacteroidota > Bacteroidia > Chitinophagales > Chitinophagaceae > Pollutibacter. The sequence continues at coordinate 4,195 of JAJTFY010000135.1, read as the reverse complement.
CCATCAAGCAAGAATTGGTAAAACAGTGGCCCAAAAACAGAACCATCAATTTGGTCTTTCATGGTCATTCCGTTCCTTCTGGCTTTTTCAAGACACCTGATGTTCGGACGCTGCAGGCCTATCCCCATCTGTTGTTGAAAGAACTCAAGCAAATCTACCCCTATGCCGTGATTAATACTATTCTCACCTGCATTGGGGGTGAAAATGCAGCACAGGGTGCCAAACGGTTCAAACGTGATGTACTCAACCACAAGCCTGATGTACTATTTATTGACTATGCCTTGAACGACAGAAGGATCGGATTAGATGCTTCCCGAGAGTCATGGGAATACATGATCAAGGCAGCGTTGAAAAAGAACATAAAGGTTATTCTGCTCACTGCTACACCTGACCAAAAGGTGGATCTCAATGATAAAGCAACAGATTTGCAAAAGTTGTGTGATCAGATCACTGGATTGGCCAATCAATACAAGATTGGTTTGGTGGACAGTTATGCAGCCTTTCAGCAGCGCATTTCAGCCGGAGGGGTACTTTCCGACTATATGTCTCAGGTGAATCATCCCAACGAAAAAGGTCATCAGCTGGTTGCCGATGGGATAATGAAATATTTTTAATCGTTGGTTGGCTTCAAAATTATTTCCAGATCGATTTTAATTCAGCAATTTCAAAACTGTGAATTTTAACATCACCCTTTATTTCAACGCCATTGTTTGTTTTGGGAATCTTTAATGCTTCTGCAATGTGCAATTTTCCATGGTCGATATATCCTTCAACAGAATTTTTATCAACCAGCATCTCAATCGTAAACCTGAAGCTTCCTGGGTTTTCACAAATATAAGGTGCCCCGTTGAAGCGGTTGAAATTGCCGTCATAGTAAATGATGGGGTTTCCCTTATAATGAATCTCCAAGCCTAGGCCTTTATCAAGCTCAACATCCATTTTGATGTGCAATTGCTCTGAATGAATATTTTTCAATGCCCCGTTGAGTTGCTCAGCTGATACATCTTTCCAAGCGAGTTGTTTTTCATGCAGCTGGCTGATTTGTTTGATGGGTTCACAAAACAAACGGATTCCTTCTCTCGTTTTTCTTAAACTAAGCTCATTCGGGAAAAGCATCATTTGATTGAATGGCATACCGGCCTGGTCTATTCTTCCCCAGCCAATTTGTATGCGTTTTCCATCGGGGGTATTGTTATAAGTTTGTGCAGCATATTGGGCGCCCCAGGTGTAAAAATATTTCCCGGCTTCGGGCTTAAAATGGGCGCCATCAAAATCGCCAATCATATAGGTTCCTGAAGCCGCATACATGACCCACTTTTTATTTTTATCATTGCCATCAACGGAAAGCTCAAACAGTTCCGGACATTCATAAAAGCCCTTGACCTTGCTTTTCAATTCCCATTTTTTCATATCCTTTGCATTGTAAATGGCAATATGGTTTTCATTGTACAAAATCATTACCCATGTTTGGCTGGGGGCATGCCAGAATACTTTGGGATCCCTGTCTGGCCCCAGGATAGGGTTGCCATTAAACTTGGTGAAGGAGCGACCATTGTCATTGCTGTACGCAATGTTTTGCTGCATTTTTTCTCCCGCTGTGGTATAAAAAGCAACCAAAGCATTTTTGCCCCATCCGGCAGTATTGTTTTCATCAATCACTGCAGATCCGGAAAACATGGTTCCTAATGAATCTGGATAAAGTGCGTCATTCAATTCCACCCAGTGCAGGAGATCCTTGCTAACCGCATGACCCCAGTGCATGTTTTGCCAGTTTGTTTCATACGGATTGTGCTGGTAAAATAAATGGTATTCCCCATTGGAATAGACCAGGCCATTGGGATCATTCACCCAGCCACGGCGTGTGGTAAAATGAAACTGTGGCCTATTGCGCTCCTTGTATACACTGTCTTCTCCTGCGAAATTATCCGACTGGTATATTTTATCAATCCCATCTACCTGTTTGGTATATACAAGCTTGAGTATTTTCCCTTTTAAATCCGAAACATCCTTGAAAACCCAATAGTCTGGTGTTCCATTGGCTATGCGAGCAACTGAGTAGGTCAAGGTGTCCTTGTCGGCAACAAATTTCAACATCTGCCGTTTTTCAGTTTTGCTGATGGGGAAATTCAGATATTGTTTATCAATCTTAAATTCCTTTACCATGACATCAGGTTTACAATAATAATTTACAAAATTTAATATGAAAAGGAGACAATTCGTCGGTTTTATCGGTAACACCAGCCTTTGTTTATTGGCAGCAAAACTGCCTTTGTACGCAAGTGATCGCCAACAGCCTGCATCTGAGGAGTTTCTCTTTGTAGAAGCAGAACAGTTTGCAAAGCACGGGGGCTGGGAGCTGGATCAACAATCGATGGAGCAGATGGGTTCTCCTTATTTATTGGCCCATGGTTTGGGCATACCAGTACAAGATGCCACAACATCAGTTGAGTTTCCTTCAGCAGGAAATTACAGGGTATGGGTTCGCACAAAAGATTGGGTGGCCCCGTGGGGCGCCCCTGGTGCACCTGGTAAGTTTCAACTGAAAGTCAATGGGAAAGCGCTGGACGAAACATTCGGTACCAAGAGTGCAACCTGGCATTGGCATGATGGTGGCATGGTAAAAGTGAGCAAGAAGTCAACCCTTGCATTGCATGATTTGACAGGATTTGAAGGACGTTGTGAGGCTGTTTTGTTTTGCAAGGATCCCAATTTTGAACCAACCAATGATGTTGAAAAACTGACCATCTTCCGCCGCAAATTGTTGGGTCTTCCTGAGAAGCCAGATGAGGGTGGTGAATTTGACTTGATTGTTTCAGGTGGGGGATTGGCAGGGACCTGTGCAGCCATCTCTGCTGCCCGCAATGGTATCAAGGTTGCGCTCGTGCAAGACAGACCAGTGCTGGGCGGAAATGGAAGTTCTGAAGTGCGTGTATGGCCAGAGGGGCATACCAATAAGACCTTGTTTCCTCATGTTGGAGACATTGTCAATGAAATTCTTCCTCCGATCATCAAAGGACCTGGTATGGTATTCAATGGTGTTTCAGCCAACTATTACAATGATGCGCTTAAATTATCCATCGTCCGATCAGAGCCCAACATCACCCTTTTGCTGAACCATCGTGTGATGAAAGTAGAAACAGAAGCGGATGTCATCAAGGCAATCGTCATCCAAAGCACACTTACTTCAAGGCAGACCAGGATAAAAGGAAAATTATTTTCTGATTGTACTGGTGATGGCGCTATTGGTTTCAAAGCCGGTGCTGACCATGAATACAAGGTTGAGCAGTTAATGGGCAGCAGTAATCTTTTCAATGTGTTGGATGTTTCAAACAGCGAAGAGGTGTTGGCCTGCGAATGCAAAGACAAGAGTGCATTGGCCATGAAATGTGAGCAGGGAGATTTTGATCAGCCCTTTCCCCGTTGCCCATGGGCTCTCGATTTATCTGACAAGCCTTTCCCTGGTCGGAAAGGCCAGAAAACATTTGGCAAAGAGGGGCTTGATTCATTCGCCAACCAGTGGTATTGGGAAAGTGGTTTCAACAAGGATCAGGTGAATGAAATAGAACTCATCCGTGATCACAATTTCAGGGCCATGTATGGCGCATGGGATGCAATAAAAAATGTCGATAACATGTACCCCAAACACAGGCTTGGTTGGTCGGCTTTTATTGCCGGAAAACGGGAATCGCGCCGTTTGATGGGGGATGTTGTATTGGATGCAGAGGATTTCAAAAAACAAAGAAAATTTGAAGATGGGGCATTCCCCTGCTCATGGCATGTTGACCTTCATACTCCTAAACAAGAGTTCAAGGAAGGGTTTGAGAACATGGAGTTCATCTCTGATTACACACGTGGAGCAGAGTATCAATATGGCGGGGAGTATTGGGCTCCATACCGTGCATTGTACAGCCGCAACATCAAGAATCTCTTCATGGCGGGCAGATGCATCAGCGTAACAAAATCAGGCCTTGGCCCAGTAAGGGTAATGAAAACTTGTGGCATGATGGGCGAGGTAGTAGGCAAGGCAGCATCAATCTGCATAAAAAAGCAAATTACTCCGCGGGAGGTCTATACAAAGGAGCTTCCAGAATTAAAAAGGCTTTTGGGAAGACCAGGTTTTTCAAGGGCGTAAAGGAAAAACGCAACAAAAACCTGATCCAATGGATCAGGTTTGCCGGAAAGTTGTCTGGTGAGA
>JAJTFY010000134.1 GCA_021299175.1 Chitinophagaceae bacterium | reverse complement strand
TCACTCACTGCCAGTAGCCAGACAACTGTAGAAGAAATGCATGGATACATCAATACCAGGCCTACTGCCTCAATACCCATCGACTCCATCATTGCCATAGCAAACAAGAATGCCATATCGCTCAAGCTTGCTGGAAAGCAGGTGGAATATTATGCTGCCCTCAGGAAAAAATCTGCTGAGATTCCAAAAACTTCCATGGGGGTTGAATACGGAAATATCAACAGTGCTTTCAATGATACCCGATTTTTTCTGAACCAGCAGTTTCAGTTGCCCAAGGTTTATGCAAGGCAAAAAGCAGTTTATGCTGGTTCAGAGGCCTTGCATGCGGCAAAGAAAGACCTTAGACAGGCGGCATTGCATCTTGAGATCAGGCAAATCTGTTACCGTATCATGGACCTTGACAGAAGGGACGAGATCCTTTACCGTTTCTTGCGGGTATTTTCCAGTTGGGAAGAAAAGGCAAAGGTTCAGCAGGCGACGGGTGAAATCAACGCTACAGTCTTGACTGGTATAGCCCTGCAAGCCAAGCAATATCTCTTTCAGAAAAAGGAATTGGAGGCTGATCGCTATACCCTAATCCAGGAATTGAATAGCATCATCATGTCTGGTAGCAATTACAAACCGTCATTGGACAATAAAGTGGAAAAAGAAATTCCAAGTTTGATGGCATCTTTTGCATCGCATCCTGCGGTAAAAGCTGCGGAGGAACAGGTAAAGTTGAGCCAGGCAGAAACTGCGTTGGAAAAAAACAGGCTTGCTCCAGATTACAGTCTGGGATACAGCAACCTTTCCATCCAGGGCTGGCAATCTCCAGATGGTCTTACGCAAAAATATTATTCGACCTCCAACCGCTTTGGCATTTTTCAATTGGGTGCATCGATTCCCATTTTTAATGGTGCTTCCAAAGCGAGAATCAATGCTGCGAAAGCTGCGGAAACCATGGCTTCCCTCGAAAAACAACAGGAACACGAAAACCTCAACCGGAAACTCACGGATGTGATTTCGCAGTTTCGTGCAGCGAAGGAAGCTTATGATTATTATCAATCCACAGGCCTGAAATTGTCGATTGAGTTATGGGAGCAAGCAAGAAAAAGGCTGGAACTTGGAGACATTTCATATGCTGAGTATACCGTGTTGCTATCTCAGCACCTGCAAGATTTGATATCACATGCAGCATCTATTCATCAGCTGCAAATGGCATCCGCTACGTTTCAATTTCTAACCGAAAAAAAATAATTCATGAAATATTCAACGCACATATTGATCCTCATTTGGTTCTTTATCCAAAGTTGTTCAGGAGCCAAAACAGTACCTGAACCAGACGCAGCTATTGAAGAAAGCAATGCAATCAACCTTACACAGGATCAGTTGAAAGCTCTTGGTCTACAATATGGTGATCCAGTTAAAACCAGCATGAGCAGCATCATTACGGTTCAAGGTAAAATTGACCTCCCCCCGCAAAACCTCATCTCTGTCAACTTTCCGTTAGGAGGATACCTGAAGAGCACAAAACTTATTCCTGGCATGCAGGTATCAAAAGGAGAGGTGATTGCCTTCATGGAGGATCAGGCCATTGTTCAAATGCAGCAAGACTATCTTTCTGCTGCTGCACGCCTTGACCTCGCAGGCCTTGAACTGGAAAGACAAAAAGCGCTTGCAGAGGCACGTGCAGGAACTTCAAGGGCCTTGCAACAGGCTCAGGCCGAGCAAAAACTACAGGCAGTTGCAGTCAGGTCTTTGCAAGAGAAACTTAAGTTGATTGGCATTGATGTAAATGCACTGAATGAGTCCAATATTTCAGGTCAGGTGTCTCTTCGCTCAACCATCAACGGATATGTGTCTAAAGTCAATGTCAATACGGGGAAATATGTGCTGCCCACTGAAACTATGTTTGAGTTGATTGATCCTGAGGACATCCATGTGGCACTAACCCTTTTTGAAAAAGATCTTCCTTATGTGCAGAAAGGAAACCAGGTCAGCATTCATTTCATGGATGAGCCAGGAAAACCCTATGCTGCCGAGGTTATCCTGGTCAACAAGGGACTTGATGATGACAGGACTGCCACTGCCCATTGTCATTTTAAGGTTCATCCCAAAAACCTTTTGCCAGGCATGTTCGTAGAAGGTGACTTGGCTGTAAAAAATAAACAGGTATTCGCCGTTCCTGACGAAGCCCTGGTAAGACTGGGCAACAAACAATATATTTTTGTCAGGAAATCTGACAATGTGGTTGAGTTGAAATCAGTGGTGACGGGTCTTTCCAAAGATGGAAAAACAGAATTGACCACTGGTTACGAAGGCATTCCTGCCGGAACTGTCGTTTTAAACCAGGCCTACAAATTGTTGGGAATCCTTAAAAACAGCGGGGAAGAATAAACCTAATTTCGATAATCTTCCCTTACAGGGCTGAACACATCAATCAATATACAATCTGAATGTGCAATGGCTGAATGTGGTGTGTTGGAGGGAATGACCTTTACTACGCCGGGCTCCAGCATAATCGTTTCATCACCGATTTGCATTTCCATTTTTCCTTCAAGCATCAGGGTGATTTGTTCATGAGGATGTTGGTGTGCAGGAAGTTTGCTGCCTGCTTGGATGGTTACCCATCCCAAGGTTGTGCTGTCGCCATGAACATACTGTCCGATAATACCTTCTGTGAGCAGTTTCTTTTTTATGTCGCTGATCTTTGGCATGCTGTTGATTTTTATTGTTCAAAATAGGCAACGCTTCCGCCCACCCAATCCTTGTCCTTGTTGTAGCGCACACCGATCATTTTACCCTTGCTGAGCCTTGCCAGGTTGGTGGCCAGGATGGGTCTTTCTTTGCCTTCTTCCCATACATACATCAACCTGACTTCAGCTTTAGCAGGTTCATTGGGGGTTTGGATGCAGGATGCATAACTGACTTTGCGTTGCAGGATCCAATGTTCTGGATGTTCAATGGCCTCAATGTCTGCTTTTGTTACATCGATGACCACGCCTTGTCCGGCAAATGAGAACAAGGGTTTCAGTACATAATTGTGTAAATCTTCAGGAATGCTTTCCAGCGCATGGAGAAAAAAGGTTTGCGGTATGAAAGGATGGTGGAGGAATGGAAGGGTGAATTTTGAAATCCTGTAAAACCAGTTGGGGTGCGGAACCCACTCCACATCTAGATCTGACTGGAGGTCCACTATAGGGACTAAAGACTCCTTCACTGCATTCAATTCATCAGCAATGATCCTGTTATAGATTCTTTTGATCCTTGTTTTTACGCCTTTGTTGTCATAGTACAATTCTCTTCCTTCCTTTGTCAAAGCAGTGATACAAACAGGTGCTATGCCGAGATAGTCTTCTGTGCAGTAAAAATCAATCCTTGTTTTTTGTTGATGGGGTTTGATTTCAAGCAGAATCACTTCTTCTTTCTTGTGCTCACCAATGATAACCCGCTTAAGTAGTTCTATATAACTTGATTTGTTCAATCCATTGAAGTAGTGGGAAAATCCTTCAGGGATCTTGAAATGTCTCTCCAGTACTTCCGGATAGTAGGCCTGCATCCCAAAGAGAGTGGGGAAGCCCTGCATCTCGATGAGTGCAGGGGAAAAATCACCCGTTTCGTTTTCGCAGATGCCAAAATCAAAAGCAATAAAATGGGAAATTGTGTTTTGCCCTTGAACCATCTCTTCTTCAGGGATTGCCCTTTGGGTAAGTGCATTGAAATCGGGATGTATGATAAAATCGATGATGGATTCACAGGTCTGGATCATCTCCTGCCCAAGCTTTCGGTCAATGAATACAGGGGTTTCTGCAACCCGAAAATCAATGGCATCAGGGTGAGCACTGTTCAGGTCCTGGAGAAAATTTTCATATTTCTCCCGGCTGAATGATGCGTTGAATTGTTCCCTGATGGATCTGATCATCTCCTGTATTTTATGAAAGGCTATATGGGTTGTTGATGTTGGCTATGGCCTGGGCGATGAAATTGGGTAGGACATGGCTGTTGGTCATGCTTATTTTCTCAGGATCATTGAGTTGCTCAATCATGGACTCCCATTTTTCTTGGCCATGGTTTTCGATCACTGTTTTTTTCTTGTCGTCACGCTGCAAATACATGCTCATTCCCTGGGCATCGGCCTCAGGATGAAACTGTGTTCCAACCATATAGGCATTGAACCGTATGGCCATGATAGCCCTTTCCAGGTCTACATGAGGCCTTTCTTTTTCAATACAAAGAATTGAAGCTCCCATTTCCAGAATTCGATCCAATTGGGGTTGAATCACCTGGAAATCGCGGCTGTCCACGCCATAGAAGGGATCGTTGAGACCATTGAAAACAGGCTCTTCCAGGCCAGCTTCCATCCTGTGCATGGGGAAGACGCCAAAGGCTGTAGACTTACGTTTGGTTACATTGCCCAGTTCAAAATAACGGCAGGCAAGTTGGTAGGAGTGGCAGATGAAAAAAGCGTATTTTTTGTTGATGTTGTTTGGTGCTTTGTTCCAGGAAACCAAATCTGACAACCACTGGAAATAGGCATTGTCCCAAGGCATTCCTTCACTATCCAAAGGACTGCCGGGCCCACCGGTAGAAAGGAAAATATCATAATCCAGTGAGGGCAATTCCTGCTTGTTGCGCACCTGAAATTCCTC
>JAJTFY010000133.1 GCA_021299175.1 Chitinophagaceae bacterium | reverse complement strand
AAGCCCCTTGGCAATAAAATCCAGCTTCCTGAACACCCTTGCATTGCTCTCAGCGAAGCGGTGATCCTGGTGTTGGTAACCAGTGCTTTTCAAATACCCTACCGGATTGCGCTGAAAAGCATTGGTTCCGCCATAGCTACCATCAGGATTGTTGATGGGAAAAAGTCCTGGTGGGTAGGCTGAGATATTTCTCCAAAGGGTTGTAGTACTGAAGTCTGTATGGGGTTGGACGCGACGCTCAAGCCTTACATTCACATCCAGTTGAACCAATGTATTCTTGTCAATGTCTACGTCAATATTGGACCTGAAATTATAGCGGTGATAGCTCTGGCCCAACCTGTAATTCGGATTGGAGTTGCCATACTTAAAAAGCCCTTCCTGGTTGGTTGTTCCGAGCATGATAAAATACCTCGCAGTATTGCTTCCACCTGAAGCAGTCAGGTTAATGCGTTGCTGCATCGCAGTCTTGTTTAATACCGCTCCATACCAATCTACATCCGGATATTTATAAGGATCGCTGCCACTTTTGTATCCATCAAGATGCGCCTGGGTATACAATTGTGGAACACCATCATTTGCAGATGCTTCCATGTGCAACATGGCATAATCATAGGCCTTCAAAGACTTGGGCATGAAGATGGGCGACTGGAATCCATTTTGCACCAATACTGAAATATTGTTCTGGTTGGCTACGCCTCTTTTGGTTGTTACATAGATGCTTTTTCTTCCTCCCCTGTTGCCATACAATGCATTAGAAATAGGATCCTTCAAAACATTGAGTGTGGCAATCTCTGCAGGCTCAAGCTCAGCAAAATTCCTTTCATACCCATCTACAAGGGTATTGATTCCGCCTCCATCACTGAAAGAGGATGTGCCCCTGATCAGCAGGGTGGGATCTTCAAATCCAGGCTCTGCATCACTTTGAGATACAAACAATCCTGATAACTTTCCTGCAACCGTATTTCGCAGGTTGATAAAAGGATTCTTCAAAAGATCTTCCTCTCCAATTGTTGCAACAGATCCTTAGACTTGACATTTGCACTCTTTAATTGCTTGCCGAACATATCCGTCACAAGTCCTCCTGCAGTAGTTTTGTTTTCTTTTTGCGAAAATGCTGCAACAGATGATGTCAGCATGACCAGCAGAAAGAATTTGAATTTAGTATTCATATAATTTTCAATTACTTATTTATGGATTAGTATCCAGGATTTTGAACCAATTTTCCTTTGCTCTTGTCAATCTCAGCTTGTGGGATTGGATAGAGGTCCCAGTGGGGCAAGTACTTTCTTACCTGGAATGCATACCTTGGATAAGAGTACTTCTTGGTTGCATCATCATACAAAACCCTGAATCCCCACATGTTGCCTGCAAAATCTTTTGCTGCTGTTCTCCACCTGCGTGCATCGAAATTCCTGTGTTCTTCAAAAGCCAGTTCAACACCACGCTCATTTCTGATGCGCTTCACAAGAGAGTCTTTGCTGATAGTGCTGGCAATGGCAGGCATTGCTACCCCAACCCTGGCCCTGACCGTATTCACAGCTGCAAACGCTGCAGCCTGTGTTGTTGTATTTGCTTCAGTCAAAGCTTCAGCGTAGTTGAGATACAGTTCTGCCAGCCTGATCAAAGGCCAGTTCCTGTTGGCTGCTGCGCCTGGATCCATGAATTTTTTGAACACCATGCCTGTCCAGCTTCCATCCGATTGCTTGTTGCTGTATGTAGACCTGCTGTCAGCACCACCGGGACCCCACCATGGCGCATAATTAAATCCTCTGAAAAGCTCACCAGCCTGAATGACTGAAAGGCCCAAACGAGGGTCTCTATTGAGGTATGGATTGTTGGGATCGTACCCTGAACCTGCATCATAGATTGCCTTCCCAGTAGTTCTCATTTCATACTTGTCGATATGATTCAATGTTGGATTGGTTCCACCATAGGCAAGTGATGGCATTCCCTCATAGGTATCCAATGAGCAACCGCAGTTTTGGAATACAAACCAAATGATCTCGGAAGCACTTCTGGATGCAGAAGTAAACAATGTCTGATAGTTGTTGAACAATGCTGCGCCGTATTTGGTTGCTGTATCAATTGCCTGCTTGTTGGCCAATGCTGCATCCTGCCACCTGGCAGTAAGCTTAGCAGGATTGTGCAATGGACTTGCGTAATAGAGCAGCAGCCTTCCTTTCAGTGCAACACTGATGGCCCGGTTCATCCGTCCAACGGTAGCCGCACTTCCAGGAGTGGGAGGTGGCAGGTATTTTGTGACCGTATCCAACTCATTTTTGATGAACTGCACTGTTTCATCCACCGTTTTCCTTGGCTGATTGTATTCATCGGTATTGCCAGACAACACCCCGACTGTACTCATAACATTGGTAACCAATGGAACTCCACCATATCTTTTGAACAATTCGAAATAGTAAAATGCACGGAGGCCTCTGGCTTCCATTTTGGTTCGCAATATGGTTGCAGCATCAATATCCGTAACTTTGTCTATGTTTTCCAGGTACATGTTGCAACGGCGAATTCCCTGATACGAAACATTCCAGACATCATCAGGATTATAGTACTGGTTGAATGTACCATTGGTCACATTCCAACTGCCCGTCCATATAAAACTATTGGTTGCCTCATCAGTATAGGCAGCAAGGTATGAAGTTCCGGACCTGTTTGCCCCTACACGAATATTGAATCCGCTGTAGTTTTGCAAGTAGCCATATGCCGCGCCAAGTACTTTTTCTGCCTCAACCCAGGTTTTAAAAACAGCATCCTGTGTAAAAGCTGATGATACTGAAAAGTCTGGAGCCAGAAAATCTTTCTTACAAGATGCATTAAGCAAGATGATACCCATCAAGCCAATAAACACTTTTTTATAATTAAACATGTATTTCATTTTATTATAGTGTTTAGAAGGTTGTATAAATGGTGAAATTGTATGTCTGCAATTGAGGATACACATTGCCCGCAGAAGTCCTGATTTCAGGATCAAACCATTTGAAATCGGACCATGTGTAGATATTGGCTGCAGTCAGTGATAATCGCAACGCATCAACCCCTAAACGCTGAACAATTGTTTTTGAGAAATTATAGCTCAAGGCAACATTTTTCAACCTGATATATGAGGCATCTCTTACCCAGAAGGTTGAGTTTTGGAAGTTATTCAAGGCTGTTGATGAAGATTGTGTCAACCTGGGATATGTTGCAGTAGCGGCTGTTGCAGGTGTCCAGCGACCCATGTGGTGATTCGCTACTTTGGCACTGTTGTAGAATTCCCATCCACCCTGAGATGAAACCAACAGACTCGTATTGCTTACACCCTGGAACATGACATCCAATTCAAAGTTTTTGTAAGAAATACCGTTGGTGATGGCATAGGTGATTTCAGGAAGATCCGGATTGCCGATATTGCCTTGATCAAATTGATCAATCTTACCGTCACCGTTCAAATCCTTGTACTTGATATCGCCGGGAATGATCACCCCAAAAATGGATTGATCTGCCCATTTGCTGATCTCTTCTTTTGAATTGAAAAATCCTTCTGCGATATAGCCAAACTTCTCACCAAAACGCTTGCCAGTCCTTTCCATCCAGGAGTATCGCCTTTGCGGTTCTGTTTGGTAGAGGATTTTGTTACGGGCATAATTGTAATTGCCTCCAATGTCAAAGGCAAAATCTTTGGACAGCCGTTTGCTGTATTTCACTTCCAACTCATATCCTTTGTTCTCCATCTTCCCAACGTTAACAGGAGGCGTATTGGCTTGGCCTATCAAAGTTGGTACGTCTTGCCTGATCAAAAGGATATTGTCCCTCTTTTCATAGAAAACATCAAAATTTACACTGAGGGATTTGTTCAGGAACATGGACTCTATGCCAAGGTTGTGCTTCCAAGCTGTTTCCCAGGTTACATTTGGATTACCCAGGTTCAACTCAAATGAACCGCCGAGGGCATTGGCAGCACCTGAACCAAAGTTGTACCCTGTTGCAGCACCCCAAGTATCAGGGAGATACAGATAACGCCTGCCACCGATGTTTGCATTACCTACTTTACCGCTAGACAACCTGAGTTTCAAATAACTGATCCAAGGGGCTTTCTTTTCCATCCAAGCCTCTTCGGTAACCAGCCATCCCGCAGAAAAGGCAGGAAAGAATCCCATCCTGCTTCCCTTGGCAAAATTCTCAGTACCATTGTATCCTATGTTGGCTTCTGCCAGGTATTTCCCTTTATAAGCATAAGTTGAACGGCCTGCGTAACCCAGCTTGGAGAATGGGAAACTGCTACCGCTTCTTGTTCTGTCTGCAAAAAACAAGGCCAATCCAGTAAACTCATGCTTGCCTGCAAAAGCCCTTTTGTAATCAAATGCACTTTCAACATAGGTATGCTTTGTTGAGAAGGTGCTCACCCATGTAAATGCCAATGCACTTTCAGCCCCTCTGGCAGTGTATACCGGAAGGCCGCCGGTGTTGAGTGAATAATCAAAAGCCTGGTATGTTTTTGACCTTCTCTCCGCATATTCAAAATAAGTATCGTACACAAACTTGGTGCGAAATGAAAGACCTGGAGTAATCATGTCCAGCTTTTGCTTCAGGTCCATGTTGGCTTCGATATCCGTACGGAAATTATTGGTAAAGCCTCTTCTCGCTATATCTCCAACAAGGTTGGAATTGCCATAGAATGCACCAAGGGTGCCGTTGGGATTGTAAACAGGTGCATGATTGGGCGCCCACCTTGCCATGTTCCACCAGAGCAGACTGGTGGCACCGCTTCCATAATCCAATCCGTCAGAAGGTACCACCTGCTTGGCATGCTTTGCCGAAAGAGACATAGAGAAGATGGTGTTCTTGGTCAGTGAATAATCGATATTGCTCCTGAAATTGAAACGCTGGTATTTGGTATTGGTGTTGTAGCCGGCAAATTTGGTCAACTCAGGCCTCAACAATCCTTCCTGATCAAGGAAGGTACCGGTAAGGAAATATTTCAGTTGTGACGTTCCACCCCTGACTGTTACGTTGGCCTGCAACTGCGGTGCAGAGGGCCTCAACAAGGTATCATACCAGTTGACATCAGGAAACAAATAGGGGTCAGAACCGTCTTTGTATTTTTGAAGTGCAGTGGCGTTGTAAGGCATGAAATTGGGATCGCCCCCATCGTTCAAGTAAGCCTCGTTGAACAACGTTGCATAATCGTAGGACTGAAGGTATTTTGGAAGCCTAGTAGGCCTTTGCATGGTGCGGTCTATCGAAACTGTCACCTTGGGGGCACTCAAAACACCTCGCTTTGTGGTGATGATGATTACACCATTTGCACCCCTCACACCCCTCACACCAAAAACAGCTGTTGCAGATGCATCTTTCAGGATGGAAATATTATCCACCTCATTGAAGTCGACTTCATTGAACCTTCTCTCAACCCCATCAACTAAAATCAATGGTGTCTGACCTGATGTATTGAATGTACCATACCCTCTGATCAGCAACAAAGAGGCATCGCCACCTGGCAAGCCAGACCTTTGTTGGGTAATCAACCCTGGAAGACGGCCAGCAAGGGCATTGACAACGTTGGCGGTTGGCGTATTCTTCAAATCAGCCTGGCTGACAGAAACGATAGCACCTGTTTGCGAAGCTTTTTTCTGGGTTCCGAATCCTACAACGATGACCTCACCCAACTCTGTATTTTTTGAAACCAGGTTTATCTCTGTGATATTGGTTGTAGTTACGGTAATGGTCCTGCGCTGGTAACCTGTAAAAGTGACTTCCAGACTGGCTGGCAAGGATGCCACACTGACTGTAAACATCCCGGAGGAATTGGTAAATGTCCCTTTTTTGGACTTTACATCTACAATACTTGCTTCTTCGAGGGGTTTCCCATTGTCCCCTTTTACAATTCCTTTGATTTGCACCTGGGCCAATGCCAGACTGGAAAAGAAAAGGAGGCCGAGAAAAACAACTGTTTTTTTCATTTTAGTGAACGAAAGTTTTGGTTTGTTAAAGCTATTACTTGTTGAATGGGGCAGTTTTCTGTCAAATCAATCAATGAAATGGAACTGCCCTGACAAAAGTCATTGGGTTGGATGCATGTGGTTTTGGTTTAATTAAGGGATGTTAAAGATGTGTGAAAGGTAATAAAAAATAAAATTCACCCCATATTGTTGACATTAAAATCATTGCAAAAGCATGAAATAGTTCAACACAATTACTTTTCCATCAAACCCTCTCCAGGAAGACAGGATAGGTATTCCCGGCATTCCACTGCGCAACAAAAAGATTCTTGTCTTCATCGATACAGACATCATGGCAATGCTTGAAAATTGGCTTGTCTTGCACCATCGGCAACAGTTCGCCTTGGCGGTAAGTAGGGCGGGTGCCGCCAGGGTTTGATACCACCTTGTTGTTGCCATCCA
>JAJTFY010000024.1 GCA_021299175.1 Chitinophagaceae bacterium | reverse complement strand
ACTTTTGAGAAGCATGATCTTGGTCCTTATATCCAGTTGCACATGACCCGTTGCATTCTCTGTTACAGGTGTGTGTTTACTGCAGACCAGCTCACTGATAAAAGGTCGCACGGCATTTTGAGCAGGGGAGACCATGCTGAAATTGCTACTTACATTGAAAAATCCCTGGACAATAATTTCATTGGAAACGTCATCGATGTTTGCCCTGTTGGGGCCCTCACCGACAAGACCTTCCGTTTCAAAAACCGTGTTTGGTTCACCAAGCCCGTCAATGCACACAGGGATTGCAAATGCTGCTCTGGCAAGGTTACGCTTTGGCAACGCGGTGAAGAAGTTTTGCGTGTAACTGCAAGAAAAGACCAGTGGGGTGAAGTGGAGGAATGGATCTGCAACGAGTGCCGTTTTGAGAAGAAGAAGACATCCGAATGGACCATCGAAGGGCCAACCCATGTCAGCAGGCATTCTGTGATTTCACAAGGACATTATGAAAACACGATAAAACCCAAGGAAACATTCACCGCAGTGAATGGAGGAAGGAATCCACAGTTGTTAATGGACATCCACAGTGTCAGTGAAGTGAACGATCCTTCCATCGACCTCAGCCTCATCAATGGTCCTGCCACCAGTGATGTGTATAACCATTCAACCAAGCAATCATGATCACAATGGATTTGTTGGCGATAAATTTCTCGTTAGGCCTTGAAAAATTACTCTTGATTGGAGCAATCATCACATTCTCCCTGATTGTGGCGATGTATACCACCTATGCGGAAAGGAAAGTGGCCGCATGGATGCAAGACCGCCGTGGCCCGAACCGTGCGGGTCCTTTTGGCTTGCTGCAGCCTGCAGCAGATGGATTGAAACTTTTCTTCAAAGAAGAGATCATTCCATTGACCTCCAACAAAACATTGTTTGTACTAGGCCCGGCCCTTGCCATGATCACGGCGATGCTCACCAGCGCTGTAATCCCCTGGGGAAGCAGCATAGAGCTTTTTGGTCGCAACATCAGTCTTCAGATTGCAGATGTCAACATCGGCATCCTTTACGTGTTTGGTGTGGTGAGCATGGGTGTTTACGGCATCATGATCGGTGGCTGGTCTTCCAACAACAAATTCTCTTTGATCGCTGCTGTAAGGGGTGCATCACAGATCATTTCCTACGAGTTGGCCATGGGCCTCTCACTGATTGCGTTGCTCATGATGACGGGTTCTTTGAGCCTCAAGACCATCGTGCAACAGCAGATGGAAGGTGGGTGGAACATCATCTATCAACCACTGGGTTTTCTGATTTTTCTGATCTGTGTATTTGCAGAATGCAACAGAACTCCATTTGACCTTCCAGAAGCGGAGAATGAGTTGAACTTTGGTTATCACCAGGAATATTCTTCCATGAAACTGGGTCTCTATCTTTTTGCGGAATACGTAAACATGTTCATCTCCAGTGCAGTGGTGGCAACACTTTTCTTCGGTGGTTATGATATTCCATTCGTAGATGAAACAGCCTTGTCTTTGAGCCTTGGCGCCAATACCGTTGCCCTGCTTGGGTTTGCGGCATTGTTTGCAAAGATCCTGTTCTTCCTTTTCCTCTTCATTTGGGTAAGGTGGACGATACCAAGGTTTAGGTACGATCAGTTGATGGACCTGGGTTGGAAAAAATTGATTCCCCTGGCCTTGGCCAATATGTTGATTACTGCAGTGGTTATCCTCTGGTTAAATAAATAATTCTATGGCATCATTAACAAATAGGGTAAAAGTATTGGAACAGAAGCCGATGAGCTTCATGGAAAGATTGTACCTGCCTGCCATTTTCAAGGGCATGGCCATTACATTCTCGCACATGTTCAAGAAAAAGGCTACCATCAATTATCCTGAAGAGAAAAGGCCTTTCAGTCCTGTATTTCGCGGGCTCCATGTTTTGAACCGTGATGAGGAAGGCAGAGAGAACTGCACCGCATGTGGACTCTGTGCTGTGGCCTGTCCTGCAGAAGCCATCACCATGGAAGCGGCAGAGCGCAAGACCAGTGAAGAGCATCTTTACCGTGAGGAAAAATATGCTGCAAAATATGAGATCAACATGCTGCGCTGCATCTTCTGCGGACTCTGTGAAGAGGCCTGTCCCAAAGATGCCATCTACATGTCTGAAACATTTGCACCATCCAACTTCACAAGAAAAGGGTTCATCTATGCTAAGGATGAGTTGTTGATACCCAATCCTGTGACAGACAAGGAAAAATATGAAATTGCAAAAGGCCTTCGTGAGGCGCAATTAAAAAACAAATAAGCCATGCACATCAACGAATTACTTTTTTGGTTCCTCACCGCACTGGCCCTGTTCAGCGCGATGATGGTGGTATTCAGCAAGAATCCTGTCCACAGTGTGTTGTGGCTGATCGTGGTCTTCATGGCCATCACCGGTCATTACATCATCATGAATGCTCAGTTCCTGGCCATCGTCAACATGATTGTTTATGCTGGCGCCATCATGGTACTCTTCCTGTTCGTTATTATGTTCATGAACCTCAATGCAGAATCGGAGCCACAGAAAAGCAAGTGGATGAAGTTCGCTGCGGTATTGTCTGGTGGAAGCCTGATGCTGATCCTCATTGCAGCGCTGAAAGACAATGGCGGTTTCATCTCTAGCATGAGGGGCGAAGGAAGCATCGGTCTGATCAAGAACCTGGGAAAGGTATTGTTCACTGACTATGTGGTTCCCTTTGAGATCAGCAGCATCCTGTTTTTGAGTGCCATGGTAGGTGCTGTGGTATTGGGTAAAAAAGATTCATCAACTATTGTTTCCTAAAAGAATATGAACGTTATGCCGGTTATACCCATCAATTATTACATTTTTCTTTCGCTTGCACTGTTCACCATCGGCATCGTCGGTGTACTGACCAGGCGAAACGCCATCATTATTTTCATGTGCATCGAACTGATGTTGAACGCCGTGAATGTATTGCTGGTGGCTTTTTCCAAAATGCACCATGTGGCTGCATTTGCTGTGGACAGGGCTACCACCGCAGGTACTGAAGCCCAGCTTTTTGTTTTTTTCATCATGGTGGTGGCTGCTGCAGAAGTAACTGTGGGACTTGCCATCATTGTCATGTTGTACAGGAATATCCACTCCGTGGACATCAACTTCCTCAACAGGCTCAAACACTAACACGATTGATTGATCTGATTCAAAGAATGATATGAGTAAATATGTTTTTCTGATTCCGCTGCTTCCACTGGTTGGTTTTCTGATCAACGGGTTGGGAAGGAATTTTCTCTCGAGGGCGCTGGTGAACATCGTTGGATGTGGCGTGTTGATTGCCTCATTTGTGACAAGTCTATTGGTTTTCAGGGAAGTGTCTGCTCCCGGCTTCACTGCTTGGGTCATCAACTATTTTGATTTCATCAATGCCGGTGGCTTGGACATCAAAGCTTCATTCCAGGTGGATCAACTCAGCGCATTGTTCCTGCTCGTGATCACTGGTATTGGTTCCCTGATTCATGTCTACTCGACTGCATATATGCATGAAGAGACTACTTCGCATTATGCCCGTTATTTTGCCTATCTCAATCTTTTCGTTTTTTCAATGCTCTTGCTCGTCCTGGGATCCAACTTTGTGGTGATGTTCGTTGGATGGGAAGGAGTAGGCCTTTGCTCTTACCTCCTGATTGGATATTGGTTTGGAAATGCCTCCTATAACAATGCGGCCAAGAAAGCTTTTGTGATGAACAGGATTGGTGACCTTGGGTTTCTCTTGGCCATTTTCTGGATGCTTTCCCAATTTGGTTCTATTGCCTATGCTGATGTGTTTGCCAAAGCATCAACCGCCCCAATAGCTGTATTGACGGGCATTACCATCTTGTTGTTTATCGGCGCCATGGGTAAATCGGCACAGATTCCTCTCTATACCTGGTTGCCTGATGCGATGGCTGGTCCTACACCGGTTTCTGCATTGATCCATGCTGCAACGATGGTAACAGCAGGCATCTACATGATTGCGAGAAGCAATGTCCTGTTCACCCTCGCACCGATCTCACAAAACCTTGTTGCCATCATCGGTATTTCCACTGCCTTGCTCGCTGCAACGATTGCGTTGAAACAAAATGACATCAAGAAAGTATTGGCCTATTCCACCGTCAGTCAACTTGGACTCATGTTCCTTGCACTCGGTGTGGGTGCATATACCGCTGGTGTTTTTCATGTGATGACCCATGCGTTTTTCAAGGCTCTTCTTTTCCTTGGCGCAGGAAGTGTGATTCATGCGATGCACCACGAGCAGGACATCATGAAGATGGGAGGTCTCAGGAAAAAATTACCCATCACCCACATTACTTTCCTCATTGGATGCCTTGCCATCGCTGGTATTCCTCCATTTGCCGGTTTCTTTTCAAAAGATGAGATTCTGACGGCAGCATTGGAAAAGAATCCAATTTATTATGTATTGGCACTGGCCACTTCATTGATGACAGCTTTCTACATGTTCCGGTTGTACTTCCTTACTTTCTCCGGAAAGTTCAGGGGCAGCCATGAGCAAGAGCACCATTTGCATGAATCACCGGCACCCATGACCCTTCCATTGATTGTGTTGGCCATTTTGTCGGTGGTGGGTGGATGGATTGGCATCCCCGCAGTGTTTGCTGAAAATGCCCACCTGCTTTCAAATTTCTTATCTCCTGTGGTAGCATCCGTCAAGCCAGCTCATCCTGCCATTCACTTGTCTCATTCATCTGAACTTGCATTGATGGGAGGCGTTTTGGTGTTGATCCTGGTCATGATTGGTTGGGCTTCCAAAAAGTTTTCCAAGGAAAATATTGATACAGCTGAGCCTTCAGGTTTTTCAGCCGTTCTCTCTAATAAATGGTATGTGGACGAACTCTATGATGCCATTATTGTCAAACCCATCAACTGGATTTCCTCCTTCCTCAGCAGGGTAGTGGACAATAAATTGATTGATGGTCTTGTTAATGGGGTGGGCAAAGGCGTGCAGTTCAGCGCAAGACAAATGCGCCTCTTGCAAAGTGGTCAGGTGGGTTCTTATATCTTGATCATGATGGTCGCTATCATACTATTTTTCATCTTCCAGTTGTTCTGGAAGTTATAACCAAACGCATTCAATATGTTCGCAGCATTTGATAATTTTCCTGCATTGTTGATCTGGTTGCCATTGGCAGGCGGGCTTCTATCTTTTTTCATCAAATCAGAAAAAGCCGCCAGGGCCACTGCCATTGTTTTCTCCCTTCTTACCATGGGAGTGATGATGACCAGTCTTTTTTATACTGCAATGGAGTACACTGCTTTAAGCCAGGTGAGCTATGTTTGGCTTCCCAATATTGGAAGCAGTTTTGGCCTGATCCTTGATGGACTGACAAGGGTACTCTGTCTGCTGACTGCTTTGGTTTTCCCCATGGTATTTTTGCTTGTTCCAGGAAACAGGTATCCCAATGCCAACCGTTTTTATGGACTCATGCTGCTGACGCAATGTGGGCTGATGGGCGTTTTCATGGCTACTGATGCTTTGGTATTTTACCTGTTTTGGGAGCTTGCATTGATTCCAGTTTATTTTCTTGCTTCCATCTGGGGCGGAGGAAAACGAATTAAAGCTACTTTCAAGTTTTTCATTTACACCTTTGTGGGCTCCTTGTTCCTGCTGATTGGTATTCTCTACATGTACCTCAAAACCAGCAATGGTTCTTTTAGCCTCATGGCTTTTTATAATGTTCAACTTTCTGCCGTTGAGCAATACTGGATGTTCCTGCTTTTCTTCATAGCGTTTGCCATCAAGATGCCTTTGTTTCCTTTGCATACCTGGCAGCCGGAAGCCTATGAACAAGCGCCAACGCCTGTTACGATGGTGCTCAGTGCTGTGATGGTGAAGATGGGATTGTTCGGATTGTTGCGGTGGTTGCTGCCTTTGTTCCCTGTGGCAGTAAAACATTTTAACACAGCCATCATCATTGTCATTGTAGCCGGGATGGTCTATGCTTCATTGGTTGCCATCTACCAGGACAATATCAAGAAACTGATTGCGTATTCATCCATTGCACACATCGGGCTCATGGCCGCAGGTGCTTTCACCTTGAAGCATGTTGCACTCAATGGTGCTGTCTTGCAGATGTTCAGCCATGGCATCAATATATTGGCCCTTTGGATTGTTGCTGATCTGGTTGAAAAACAAACAGGCATCACCTCCATTTCAAAGTTGGGCGGTATCGCAAAAAAAGCTCCGGTGCTGACTATTTTTCTTGTCATTGCTGCTTTTGCCAACATCGCATTGCCACTCACGAATGCATTCGTAGGTGAATTCATGATCTTCAACGGACTCTATCAGTTCAAGCCATGGATTGCAGCATTTGCAGGGCTTAGTATCATTCTTTCTGCCGCTTACACGTTGAACATGATCAAGCATGTGTTCTATGGTGAAGTGGCAACAGCTGTTACAGGCTTTGCAGACATCAACAAGATGCAGGCAATGGTTTTGACTGTGATCACCGGACTGATATTATTTGTAGGGGTTTATCCTGATCCCTTTTTCAAGATGATGTATGAAACGGTAGGGCTTATTGTAAACCGGTATGTTACCATTTAAAATATTGTAGGGGTTATGAATGCAATTATTCTTTCTGCGCTTTGGGGTGTACTGATGATGTACACAGGATTTGCAACAAAAAATACAAGAACTGTTACTGCTGTAGCCGTATTGGGTATGCTTGCTGTTTTTGTTGTCAACTGGATGGAATACATCGGAATTACATTCTTCGATATTGATACCAAGGGGATGCTTGTATACAATGGTTTCGGATTGATTTTTAATGCAGTGGTGATTTTTTCCACCTTGCTGTATTTTCTGCTTTCCGGAAGAGATATTGAAAAGGCTGGCAGAACACCTTCTGACCTCTATGCATTGTTGTTTTTCATTCTATCAGGAATTTCCATCATTGCAGGGTTCAAATCATTGCTCATGTTGTTCATCGGAATCGAAATCATTTCCATCCCGCTCTATGTACTTGCAGGAAGTGATAAATCAAATCTGAAAAGCAATGAGGCTGCATTGAAATATTTCCTCATGGGTTCATTCTCCACTGGTATCATGCTCATGGGTATTGCCTTTTTATATGGCGATGCAGGAACCTTTTATCTTGAAGGTGTCAACGCAGGAGTGGGCGCCCTTACTCCCATGAAGGCCATTGGCATGGTTTTGTTGTTGGCATCCATGTCATTCAAAGTATCTGCGGCACCATTCCATTTTTGGACTCCTGATGTTTATGACGGTACACCAACTGTGTTTACTTCTTTCATGGCCACCATTGTGAAGGCTGCAGGTTTCTTTGCTTTCCTTAAATTGTTTGAAACTGCGTTTGGGAAATTTCAAACTGATTGGCAAGTATTGATGGCAGTGATTGCGACCTTGACACTGGTGATTGGCAACATCACTGCAGTCTTCCAGCAAAGTGTCAAAAGGATGCTCAGCTATTCTTCCATTGCACAGGCGGGTTTCATGATGCTGGGTGTTTTTGCCATGAATATTTTTGCCAAGCAAGGAATGATACTCTATTTCGCGGCCTACAGTGTTGCAACCATTGGAATTTTTGCAGTACTCTCCAAATTCAAGGATCATTCCATCGATGCGTTCAATGGCTTTGCCAAAAAACATCCGCTGGTCGCATTTTCCATGTTGATTTGTATTCTTTCACTCGCGGGTATTCCATTGACGGCTGGCTTTTTTGCCAAATACTTCATGTTGCTTGCTGTACTCAAAGATGCTGATTTCATTTGGCTTGCTATTGTGGCCATTCTGTCTGCGGCAGTAAGTGTTTACTATTATTTCAGGGTCATTCAAGCCATGTATTTCAAGGAGCCAACCAATGAGGAAGCACTTGAATTCAGCCCTTCATTCAGGTTTGTTTTGCTTGGAGCAGCCATCATCATCCTGGTTTTGGGTATACATCCTGATTTCCTGACAGGGCTTTTATAGGGTTCTATTTTGCCTAAAGTCATTTGTGGACAGTCCGCTCATCAAACTTTTCAATTTCAGACCAAAGGTTTGACTAATTTTACGCCATGAAATTCATGGATAACCTGGCCTTGGCATGGAGAACCGTTCGGGGCAATAAATTGCGCACTGGCATTACTGTAGCCATTATCGCATTCGGAATCATGGCCCTGGTTGGCATCATAACGGCCATTGAGGCGATGAACACCAGTCTTAGGGATAGTTTCTCAACCATGGGTGCAAATGCCTTCAGCATCCGTTTCAAGGAGCGCAAGGTTTCTTTTGGAAGGGGTGCAGATGTGACACAGTCCAATACCAAAACAAGCAGAAGAGAGCGGAAGTCCAATACCGGTAAGATCATCACGTATCGTCAGGCAAGGCAATTCAAGGAGCGCTTTGATTATCCTGCCGATGTCAGCATTGGTCTAAATGGGGCAAGAAACCAGGTGGTCAATTTCGAAAACAAGAAAACCAATCCTACTGTTTCCATCAATGGAGGCGACGAGAATTATTTGCAGCTCAATGGGTATGAGATTGCATTTGGAAGGAATTTCAACAAGACGGATGTTGAAAGCGGCCAGGATATTTGCATCATCGGAAAGGATGTTGCTTCCAAACTTTTTGGCACCAAATATGAGCGTGGCCTTGAAAAAGTGATTCGTGTAGGTAACAGTAAATACCGGGTTGTTGGCATCACAAAAGAAAAGGGGTCCAGCTCTTTTTTACAGGCAGACAATGTAATTTTTTCTACGTACACCAATGTCAGACAGCGTTTTGCCAACAGGAACCAGTCCTTTTCCATTGCCATCATGGTACCCGATGTAAACCTCATGGAGTCTGCCATTGGTGAGGCGGAGGGGGTATTCAGGACCATCAGGGGATTGGAGATTACAGAAGACAATAATTTTTATGTTGATAAGAGTGATAGTATTGCAGAAACCTTTATCAAATTATTGGGAACCATATCTGCAGCCGCTGGTGCAATCGGTTTCATCACGTTGGTGGGTGCTGCTATTGGTTTGATGAACATCATGTTGGTGGCAGTAACTGAACGCACCAAAGAGGTAGGATTGATCAAGGCTTTGGGCGGGAAAAGAAATTCGATTCGCGCACAATTCCTTTTTGAATCCACCCTGATCAGCCTCATGGGCGCTGTGATTGGTATTTTGCTGGGTGTCATCATTGGAAACCTGGTGGGAAGCCTCATGGATACGCCATTTTTCATCCCCTGGAAAATCATATCCATCGGCATCATCATTTGTTCTGCAGTTGGTATTACTGCGGGATTGTATCCAGCCATGAAAGCCTCAAAGCTTGATCCGATTGTAGCTTTGCGCTACGAATAGAAACAACAGGCTTTTCCCCTGACTGGCACTTGAATAGGTTTGGTTATAAACGCGGAACGCCTTCCATTTGGAAGGCGTTCCGCGTTTGATCTATGTCAGCAACGATTACTTTGGATCAAGAGCGTTCTTGATTCTTTCTGCAACATCCTGCAGATGATATTTGCTCATGGCATCAGGATTGCCTGCTGCAGCAGTCTGTATTTCAGACCTCAGTGAAGCAAGGTGTGCACGAACAACTGAGGTGATATCGGTTTTCTTTGTATCAGGGCCCATGCTCATTGCACCACCCATAGACAATGTAACACCTCCGCCAGCATTGTTGCCCAGGAGGGAAATCATCATCTCGGCATACGCTTTTTGAAGGTTTCTTCTGTGGCCGTCAATTTTCTTTTTGGCTGCAAGTTCAGACCAGATGCCTTTTTTCAGATCAGAGAACAGCTCATCAATAGTGTAAGTATTGGTAAAACGGTTTGCTGAATTGGTCATTCTGCTGAGGCGTGAGGAAGAGAGAATGCTGCTAAGCACATTGTTCTGGATGGATCCCAGCTGATCTGCAGTTGGGCTGCTGATCTTATCCAGGATATTGTTGTCAAGCATCCAAGTTGGTGTGGTAAACAATTGGGTATTGACAAAAGCAACAGCATCTTTCTGCATGGCTTTTGGTGTTACCTCAAACACACTTCCGGCTTGCTCAACGCTTTTTTGTGTTTCATAATATCCACCAATATTCCTTACTACATGGCCAAGGTAACGGTTGAACTGGCTCACTACTTGTCCATACATTTGGGCAAGGTTGGTATAGCGATCGCCTTCTTCTTTTGTCCACTCAGGCAGGTTGGTAACAATCCTTTTCAGGTTCTTGATGCCATATTCACTGGCCTTCATTGCATTGTCTCCCAAGTCTTCACTTTGTGTTCTGGCATCAGACATGTTGCCATACTCATAAGTGCCAAACCAAATGCGAGGATTTTGTGCAATCCTTTCGTTGTAGAGTTTGTTGCGTTGTTTCTTGTCAGCCTCTTCTGTATCTGCACCGTATCCATAACCCCATTCGATGGCCCATTTGTCGTAGTCGCCAATGCGTGGGAACATGCCCACTTTGCTGATCTTGTCTTCTGGTTGTGCTACGTAGTTGAAACGTGCATAGTCCATGATGGAGGCAGTATGACCATTGGCTTCAACCCATGTTTTGTCACGGAGTTTTTCCACCGGAGTCTTGCTGCTGGATCCCATGTTATGGCGAAGACCAAGGGTATGTCCTACTTCATGTGATGATACGAAACGGATCAGGTTGCCCATGAGGTCATCATCAAAAGTCATTTTCCGTGCATCCGGATCAACAGCTGCCGCCTGTACAAAGTACCAGTCATGCACCAGGCTCATTACATTGTGGTACCAACCGATATGGCTTTCAATGATCTCACCGCTGCGGGGATCATGCACGTTGGGTCCGTACGCATTGGCAATGTCTGAAGCAAAATAACGGATCACTGAGAAACGGGCATCTTCAAGGCTCATGGTGCTGTCATTCTCAGGCCATTCTTTGCCCATGATGGCATTTTTGAAACCTGCTTTTTCAAATGCAGCTTGCCAGTCATTGATACCTTTGATCAGGTAAGGCCTCCATTTTTTGGGAGTAGCAGGATCAATGTAGTATACAATGGGTTTTTGTGGCTCAACCAGTTCGCCTTTTTTCCATTTTTCTACATCTTCTTTCTTGGGTTGAAGATTCCAGCGAACAATGAAATTCTCATTCTCAACCTTTTGCTGGTTATCGCTGTAGACGGTATATTCGTCAGCGAAATAACCAACACGCTGGTCATTGTTCCTTTTCTTCATGGGTGTTTCAGGAAGTAAAATGAAAGAGGTATTGGTTTCCAGTGTCACTGCTCCAGCGGCACTGGCTGCTGGAAGGCTGGAAGAAGGAAATGGTGATGGTGCTGCTCCGAAGCCACCACCACTGGAGGCGCCAAATGTTTTTACCGTGCGTACTTCAGTATTGATGGGGAAAGACTTGATTGTCTCAATATAAGAGCGATCTGCCATCAGCATGGTCAGGTTCAACCTTCTTTTGGAGGAGGCATTCAGTGATACTGCCTGGTTGTCTCCTTTGAAAAAG
Organism: Chitinophagaceae bacterium; assembly: GCA_021299175.1. Classification (GTDB taxonomy): domain Bacteria; phylum Bacteroidota; class Bacteroidia; order Chitinophagales; family Chitinophagaceae; genus Pollutibacter. The sequence continues at coordinate 6,890 of JAJTFY010000024.1, read as the reverse complement.
TCTGTTACATCGATAACAGCTCCACTGGAATCCTTTCCAAGAGACTTGACGTCAAATGCAGCTGCAATGGGGTCAAGGTTGGAATTTCTTACAGCCTTATAAATGGGCTGGGAAGAATCGGCTACGCTGATAACGGTAACCACCCTCATGAAAACATTGTTGCTGGGGCCTTTCTCAAACTTTACCACTTGTTGGTTGGCCATTTCACCGCCATAAAGGCCGCCGCCACCAGCAATTTTTGAAAAACGGGTGATGGCCATGATTTCCCTGCCAAAAAGGGATTCATTGATTTCGAAATAGAATTTATCGTCCACTTTGTGAACAGTAAAAAGCCCTTTTGAGGATTTGGCTTTCCCAGTGATGACTTCTTTGTAAGGCTTTGGACCTGTTTTAGGGGCACCCATAGGAGGCATCGCAGGTGCGCCAGCACCAGGGGCTGCTGGGGCTGAGGCAGGAGTTGGAGGGGGCTGGTCCCTCCGGTTCTGTGCAACCGAAAAGAACTGCTGGGTCAGGAAGATACCGGCTATTGCGGCTGTCCTGATAAATTGGGTTGATCTCATTTTTCTCTTTTTTGTGGAACGTAAATATATGGTTTATGTATAATAAAACACCAGAAAGTGAACAATGGTTCTGACGGCAGAAAAACGGAAAATTTGCGCCATTTTTAAATTATTTTAATTTTTTTTCACCCAGTGATTTTTTTTAACCAATTTCATTAACTTGCTCAGCGTCAACTGAAGTTTTCTACCGAAAGACTTGCTCTTGAAGTGATAACTCAGCGGGTGTAAACTATTTTTTTAACAAACAGAAATTTTAAATTCTAAAAACGAAAGTCATGGCTGAAACTAAACCAAATGCAGCTGCTAAAGCATCAACATCCAAAGGTGGAGGAAACGCAATTTCTTATCTGGCACCCATTATTTGTGTTATTGCCGGATATGTAGTATGGAGATTTGTTTTGGGTAATCCGGATGGATTTTCCAAGCCGGATGAATTGGGTGGTTTCTGGCCCTCACACAAAGGACCAACTGGTGCCTGGAACAAAATGTACGAAGGTGGAATCATCGTTCCTTTGTTGATCGGTTGTCTTTTCATGGTAATTGTATTCTCAATCGAGCGCTTCCTGACCATCAGCAAGGCTACAGGAACTGCTTCAAACGCAGAATTTGTACGCAAGGTTCAATTTGAACTCGCCAACAAAAATGTAGACGCTGCCATCGCTCTTTGCGACAAGCAAAAAGGAAGCGTAGGCAATGTAATGAAGGCTGGTTTGAAGAAGTACAAAGAAATGATTTCTTCATCAGAATTCTCTACTGACCAAAAGGTTGCTGCCATCCAAAAAGAAGTAGAAGAAGCCACAGCGCTTGAACTTCCAATGTTACAGAAGAATCTTGTATTCCTTTCAACGTTGACTTCTCTCGGTACGCTTATCGCCCTTCTCGGAACAGTATTGGGTATGATCAAATCATTCTCTTCTCTTGGTGAAGAAGGTGGATCTGGTGCTGCTGCTGAGCTTGCGGTAGGTATCTCTGAGGCCCTTTACAATACTGCCCTCGGTATCGGTACTTCATCTGTAGCCCTCATGATGTACAACGTGTTCACTACAAAGATTGATGCAATCACTTACGGTATTGACGAGTCAGGTTTCACCTTGACCCAGAGCTTTGTTTCACAATACAAGTAATCGTCCTTTTCCTTATGGAAATTAAGGACAATCGCATCTTAATCTTAAAATAGCAAACATGCCAAGTGTCAAAATAAAAAAACATGCACCGGACAATGACATGACGCCCTTCGTGGACGTTGCGTTCCTGATCCTGTCGTTTTTCATGTTGGCAACAAAATTCAAGCCGGAAGAGCCTATTGAGGTTACAACCCCCAATTCGGTTTCTTCAGCAGCCTTGCCCGAAAAAGATGCCTTTATGGTGTCAATCGACAAGGGCGGCAGGGTTTTTGTTTCGGTAGACAATCCGCAGTTCCGTCAAATTCTTATTGACAACCTCAATAAGACAAGGAACCTGGGTTTGACACCAGCTGAAATGAAGAACTTCATTAATGCACCAAGTGTGGGTGTTCCATTCGGTCAACTGAAAAGCTTGCTTTCTTTGGATCCGGAGTTGGAAAGCACCAAAAATGTGGTGAAACAGCAGCCTGGTATTCCATGTGCTGATTCTACCGGCGGAGAGCTCTATTTCTGGGTACGTGATGCCCTGGTAGCCTATTCCGGCAGAAAGTTGAACCTGTTGATCAAATCTGATAACGATACCAAGTATCCTGTTTTCAAGAATGTACTGAATGCTTTCAAGAAGAACGACCAGAACAAGTTCCTTCTTGTTACTGCACCTGAGGATGCTCCTCCCGGTACATCATTGTATGAAACGCGTCAGAACCAAATCAACAAGAAGTAATTAATTGATCAACCGAAAATTAACCGAATATGGCAAGTATAGACGGAGGCGGAGATAGCGGCGGTCACAAAAAAGGACCGGGCGTTAAGAAAGCCAAAAAAATGTCTACCCGCGTAGACATGACCCCGATGGTGGATTTGGGATTCCTGTTGATTACCTTCTTCATCTTCACGACTACAATGGCACAGCCTACGGCAATGAACCTGTTCATGCCCAAGGATGTAGACAAGCCTGAAGACCAGAACAAAGTAAAAGAATCAGGCGCCTTTACCATTTTATTGGGTAAGCAGGATATCGTATATTACTATGAGGGACTTGATCCTGCTTCAGAAGGAAACTTCAGGACAGCTACTTTCAAGACCATCAGGGATGAGATTATCCGCAAGAAGCAAAACACCAAGCCAGATGATCTTGTAATCATCATCAAACCATCAGAAGATGCCACCTACAAAAACACGGTGGATATCCTGGATGAGATGACGATCAGTGAAATCAAGCGTTACGCAATGGTCGATATTTCACCCGTTGAATACCAATTGGTGAAGATCACTGAGAGCGCTGCTGGAATCAAGTGATTTTTTTGTGAAATTTGAACGAATCTGAATCTCTAATTAAAAGCATTACCATGGATGCAAACAAAATATTAAGCGCCGAACTGATCGACCTCGTTTTCGAGGGCAGAAACAAGAATTATGGTGCTTATGAACTGCGCACGCAGTACAACAAGCGACTCAGGAACGCATTGCTCCTGACCGCTTCAATAGGACTGCTGCTTGTGTTGGTATCCTTCCTCTCTTCTTTGGACCTGGGCGATAAAAAAGGCCAGATTCAAATCAAAGAAGTGGAGTTGGAGGAAATCAAACAGCCAGAGAATGAGCCACCACCACCACCACCACCACCGAAGCCACCAGATCCACCAAAAGTAGAGATGGCCAAATTCACGCCTCCTAAGGTTGTGAAGGACGAAGAGGTGAAGGAAGAAGAGAAGCCACCAGAAATTGAAAAGCTGGAGGAAACCAAAATTGGAACCGTTAACCAAGAGGGTACCAAAGACGAAGGTATCATTGCTCCGCCAACTGAAGACAAGGGTGGTGTAGTGGAAGCCCCCAAGGAAGATGATTCTGACAAGATTTTCCAGAAGGTTGAAATCGATGCAGAATTCCCCGGTGGTGTTGCAGGATGGACACGTTATGTGACCAGGGAAATTGAAAGGAATATCGATGAATTGCAGGACGATGGTCGCTCAGGCACCGTTGTGATTCTTTTCATCGTGGACAAGGAAGGAGCCGTAAGTGATGTTAGGGCACTGCCATGCAGCGAAGCTGGTGTTGCCAAATGTCTGCCTCCCAACTCTAAACTTGCTGAGATTGCAGTGAATGCCATCCGAAAGGGTCCAAAATGGAAAGCTGCCATTCAGAATGGTCGTCAGGTTAAGGCATACCGCCGTCAGCCTGTTACCTTCCAGCTTGCTGAAGAATAGTAGATTTCTTAAAGCATCATACCAGTCGCCCCGCTTTTGTGGGGCGACTTTTTTATGCCATCATCTGCAACTGTAATGCATCATCTCCGGGGATAAGAACGTAATTTTGCAGCAGCATGCAACAAAGAACCAATTGGAATGAAGTGATTGTAGCCCTCGCAACCCCTCCCGGCATTGGTGCCATTGGGGTTATACGACTGAGTGGCAATGGGTCAATTTCATTGATCAACGAAATGTTCCCTTCAAAGGACCTTTCGGTTCAAAAAGCGAATACACTACATGTGGGACTCCTCATGGATGGAAACAAACTGCTCGACGAAGTGGTGATTTCCCTCTTCAAGGGGCCACGATCCTACACGGGCGAAGATGTCATTGAAATCTCCTGTCATGGCTCTCCCTATATTCAACAACAGGTGATGGAAGCCTGCATCAGCCGTGGAGCAAGGCTGGCCAATCCTGGTGAATTCACCCTCAGGGCTTTCTTGCGGGGCAAGATGGACCTGGTTCAAGCGGAAGCCGTGGCTGACCTGATTGCTTCCGGTACCAAGGCAGCACAGGAAACAGCATTGAACCAGATCAGGGGAGGTTTTTCCAGTGTACTGGCATTTTTGCGTGAAGAATTGATCAAGTTTTCTGCGCTTATTGAATTGGAGTTGGATTTTTCGCAGGAAGATGTTGAGTTTGCCGACCGTACTGCCCTCCGTACATTATTGGATCAGATTGAAACAAGTGTCAATGATCTCCTTGCTTCTTTCAAGTTGGGGAATGTGATCAAGAATGGCGTCAATGTGGCCATTGTTGGCAAACCCAATGCCGGTAAATCCACTTTGCTGAATGCCTTGTTAAAAGAGAACAGGGCCATTGTGAGCGCCATCGCTGGAACTACTAGGGACACTATTGAGGAGGTGCTAAACATTGATGGCATCCTGTTCCGTTTGATTGATACTGCGGGCATCCGAGAAGGTGCTGATGAGATTGAAGCCATCGGAGTGGAGAAGAGCAGGGAAAAAATGAAATCAGCAGACATCGTGCTTTATCTCTTTGATGCCAGTGCTGATGAAAAAGCGGATGTTGAGGCCATGCAACTTGAACTCAACCAGGTGGCACGTTCATGGATCATGATTGGCAACAAAGTGGATGATCCTGCTGCTGTTCCATCGATTGCTTCCAACTATGGATTGAAAGATGCGGTATATATTTCTGCCAAGCAAAACATGCACCTGGATGCATTGAAATTGACCTTGACAGAAAAAGTGATCAGTGGTGGTGTCAATACAGAGAACACCATTGTAACCAATGCAAGGCACTACCAATCCCTACAAAAACTTTCCAGCATATTGATGGCTATCAGAACTGGTATGCAAGAAAATATACCCGGAGACCTCCTGTCCATCGATATTCGCGAATGTCTCTACCAACTCGGGGAGATCACAGGGCAGATCTCAAATGAGGATCAGTTGGATTTTATTTTTAGTAAGTTTTGTATCGGTAAGTAACTTCTCTTTTATTCATGTAGAAAAGTTTGAGAAATAATTTATCGAAATGATAATAATTCAACATCAAAAACCAGTGCACAGTTTGGTCCAATTGCAGCACTAACTTGCCTATCACCATAAGCCAGATCGGGATGCAAAAAAAGTCGCCATTTGCTTCCTATAGGCATTAATTGCAATGCTTCAATCCACCCTTTTATCACTCCATTTACTGGAAATGAAGCAGGTTGTCCGCGTTTAACGGAACTATCGAAAACCTCTCCACTGATCAATGTGCCATGATAATGACAGGTAACGAAGTTGTGCAATGTGGGTTTTTCTCCTTTTCCTTCCACTAAAATTTGATATTGCAATCCGCTTGTCAATACTACTACTCCTTGCCTGGTGGCATTCTCAGATAAATATTTTTCAGCAGCAGATAAATTAGCTGCCGCTTTTTCTTCTTTTAGTGCTTTTAAACGATCAGAAACAGACATATTTATTGGTTTAACAGTGATAAAAATACAATTGAATTCAATAACAATTTCAATAGACAATTGTTATCATCTCCATGGACCCAATCGATCAAGACCGCATCATTGAAATGGCATGGGAAGACAGGACCCCGTTTGAGGCCATTTTGTTTCAGTTTGGACTAACCGAGGCTGATGTGATTGCTTTGATGCGAAAATCGCTCAAGCGCAGCAGTTTCAACCTTTGGCGAAAAAGGGTCAACAGTGGTGTGAGCCAAAAACACTTGCAGAAGCGCAGCACAGCAATTCAACGTTTCAAATGCACGCTTCAACGGCAGATTACACACAATAAAATCAGCAAAAGATAAAAGCTGTTTCCAATAAGTTGTACAATCAATTGACCAATTTTCATCACACGCAACCATGAAAGGAGTTAAAAAAGCGGATTTACCCACCAAGGTTTGTGTCCATTGCAACAGGCCATTCACCTGGAGGAAAAAATGGGAAAAGGTTTGGGACCAGGTTAAGTATTGTTCCGATAGATGCCGAAAAGGGCTTTGACTTATTTACTTTTTGCTCACAACATACCCAATGCAGATAAATTTGGCTTCAAGTTCATCATAAACAATGACGGAACGGGATGGTTTCTGCCCAAAGTGAATTATTTTAGTGCATTCAGATTCCCTTAAACCCAACATATGCAAGTTCTGCTCGGTATTATTTTTCATTTCATCGGGGGCTTTGCCTCTGGCAGTTTCTATATCCCATATAAAAAAGTAAAAGGCTGGCAATGGGAGTCTTACTGGATTGTAGGCGGACTTTTCTCCTGGTTGATTGTTCCCCCGCTTGCCGCATACCTCACCATCCCCGGGTTTGGTGAGATCATCAGTGGTACTGGCGGCACTGTATTGGGGATCACCTTTCTTTTTGGCATTCTCTGGGGCATCGGTGGATTGACTTATGGCCTGGGTGTCAGGTACCTGGGTGTTTCGCTGGGTAGTAGCATCATTCTTGGGCTTTGCATGGTCTTTGGTGCCATCATCCCCGCCATGTATTA
>JAJTFY010000132.1 GCA_021299175.1 Chitinophagaceae bacterium | reverse complement strand
CAACGCGTTTCAATATCAATATTTCTAGAATTAAAATTTCGCCTCTACCAAAATACTTTATGAATTTTGGTCTGTTTAAAACCTCCATTAATTCATCGAAAAGCGCGTTGCTAAAAAGAATTGTAACTTGATCATTTTGAATCAACTTATCCAAGGGCAAAGAAACATTTGAAAAAAGATAGCTGACCCAAAGATTGGTATCAATGACCAGTCTTGATGGATTTTTTTGCATGACGAACCGACCTCACTTTTTCAACTTCACTTAAAATTTCCTTCAAATTGGGAGGGTTAGCAGATGCCCTTTTTCTTGTTTTTGATACAAATGAAGTCAAATCAGGATAAATCTCTTCCGTGATGCTAATCAGTTTTAAATCAGCAAGATTTTCCAATAACTTCTTTGCCTTGGGATTTAATATATCAATCCTATATGTCATAGCTAAATGAAGGTACGAAATATTTTCTCTGCTTATACTTTCTCTCATGCTCACAAAGTTGAAGAAATACCGGCTTCATTGAAAGACCAAAAGACAATTTCGCAATGTTTTTTCCGCTGATTAAATGAGGAAAACACAAACCCCTAAGGCAAATCCTGCTCGCATATCATTTGAATTGTTGAGTCAATCCTGTAAATTCATGGAATGAAAACACCTCTATTTCTTGCTATCTTATTGATTTCAATGCAAACCAATGCCCAGAAGATTTTCTCGGTGGATTATGAAAGCCAGGCAGATGTAAAAGTCTTTGTGGTGAAATACGAAAGCCAGGCAGACCTGAAGGTCTTCAAGGTGAAATATGAATCACAGGCTGGCGACAACAATGGGAAATGGTTTTTCACCCAATACCAAAGCCAAGCCAAGAAAAAAATCTACTTTGTCCAATACGAAAGCCAGGCGAATGTAAAAATATTTTTCGTAGACTATGAATCACAAGCCGGCTGGAAGAACAATGCAAAAAAGCATTTTTTCTATTGATCATTATCCATTCATTTTGATCAATGGAAAATTATTTTCACTCCTCCAATACCATGCGGTCTACAAACATAACTTGGTTGCATCAACATTATGTTGATCATCAAGTTATACCCCCTAGAACATGTTTATCGAATTGGCCGTAATGACAATGACTTTTTTTACCGGAATGGTATTGATCATCCTTAATCCACTGAAACGAACAAGACCACTTGGATGGCTCTTGGTACTGCAGGCACTTGGAAGAACCTATATTGGATTGGGCTTGTCAGAAATGATGCTACTCGTCGGGGCTGGATGCTTGATGTTGTTTCTCATGAGAAATTTCAAGGAGCACCTGCTGGCGAAGATTTCCTACTGCAGCCTTGCACTCGCATTGGTGATGGACTTTACACTCTGGTGGTAAGCGGCTGCCTTATTTTCCACCTTCTATGATGGCTTTGTAAGCCGGTTTCCGCAAATAGTTTGCATCAAATGGCAGTGGCCAATCTGGAGCACCCTGCCATGAAGGAACCCAGGAATCTGCATCTCCCACATTCCAGGTGGTGATGCCAAACTGCTGCGCTTTTGGAATGGAAGTGTTGTAGGCCTTTACAACAAATCTGAACCTCTCTGCCTGTTGCACTGCCATGGCATCAGTAAAAACAAGATCCTTCACCTTGTTTACATTTACACGCACATCCAATTCTGATATATGCACTTTGAGACCGGTACCTGCAGCAAAGGCCATGGCGGCATTGATGTTCGCATCGTTCTGGGTATAGGTCATGTGAAACTGCATGCCAATACCATGGATGGGAACGCCCCTTGTCTTGAAGGAATTGACAAGGTTTGCTATGGCAGTCCTTTTAGCACTGCTGTATTCATGACCATAGTCATTGTAGAACAAGATTGCGTCTGGGTCTGCCTCGTGCGCATACTGGAAACACCTTGCGATATAATCCGGACCAAGATTTTTGACCCAAACACTAGGCCTGATGGTGCCGTCATCATTGAAATATTCATTGACCACATCCCATGAAGCAACCTTTCCTTTGAAATGAGCAACGACAGTTTGAATATGTGTCTTCATCATGTTTTCCCAGGCGATGGAATCGCCTGAAAAATTGGTCACCCAAGCTGGTAAGTATTGATACCAATTTAAGGTATGGCCATGCAGTCGCTTGCCATTTTTCTGGGCAAAATCAACCAGATAATCCGCATCAGCCCAATAAAATGTGTTTTCTGCGGGATGTAGGGCTCGAAATTTCATTGCATTTTCTGCAGTAATGCTATTGAATTCTTTGGAAACCACCTCACTGTACTTTGCATTGTTTTTCATCCTTCCAATGCCAACAGCTGCACCCATCGGAAAAGGCAAATATTGATAAAGAATGGTATCTGCAATAGAAAAATGAGGCATGGAAAATGAAATTGTTCCGGCTGATGCAGTCATCTTTTGGGTGACAGCTGTACAGAAAAAGCAAATCATCAGTAAAAAACACATCCCCTGTTTTTTCATTCGTTCAATGGCTTTGGCTTTAGTAAATATAATCAATATCGCTCCCAAAGCCACAATTGCGCTAAATTGCCGTTGATCCATATTTTGTGCTACCGCCAACTGAATTGAAATGCAAAACAAGATGTCAACCATAAAAAAATCATTCCCTGTTTCATTGCTTTTCGTTGCTATGTTACTCACGTTCAGCACCAACGCGCAAGAGCGGTATACAATAAAAGCAGGCGATCCCAACGGTATCAAAAAATGGTACATGGGCAGACAAATTGCACACGTAATGAGCCATTACGGAATCGATTGGCTGGAAAGACAGGAAAGGGAGATGGAGGAAAACACAAGCCAATTGTTGAAAAACCTTGCCGTAAAACCGGGGATGGTCATTGCAGACATCGGAGCGGGAAGTGGCTATCACAGCACTTTGATGTCAAAAATGGTGGGCAAGGGAAAAGTATATGCGGTGGATGTAGAGCCTGAAATGATTGCCTACCTGAACGACAGAATAAAGCTGGAAGGATCCAAGAACATCGTTCCTGTCTTAAGTACAGAACAAAGCGTATCCCTTCCCGAAAATGCGATTGATATGATGTTGTTGGTGGATGTATACCATGAATTTTCATTCCCCTATGAAATGGCCCTGTCCATGCTGAATGCATTGAAACCCGGCGGGAAATTGGTGCTGGTGGAATTCAGGTCAGAGGATGCCATGGTGCCTATCAAAACCATCCACAAAATGAGTGAAGCGCAGGCTGTTGGGGAACTCAAAGCGGCTGGATTCATTTTCGAAAAAAACATCAGGAACCTTCCCTGGCAACATTGCCTGGTGTTCAGCAAAAAAAAGAACTGATGCAAATTCAATATTGATGTGATGCTTGCATTTAAGCTGTAAATTAAAGGCTTATATAACAATATAAATAATGAAGAAATCCTTTCGGCAACAACTGCTTCAAAAGCCCATCATCTTCTTTCTCTTTACCTTGGTGATTTGCGTGGGCATGCAGGCCCAAACCAAAAAGCCCAACATTGTTTTTTTGCTGATTGATGATCTTGGCTATGCAGATTGTGGATTCAATGGCGGAAAGGATATTCTCACACCCAATATTGACAAACTTGCAAAGGAAGGTTCCATACTTAAAAACCATTATGTGCAATCGGTCTGCTCTCCCACACGATCTGCACTAATGACAGGCAGGTACCCCACACGTACAGGAGTCTATAACGTCATCACGCCGGGGGCTCCGTGGGGATTGCCACTGAATGAAAGGACTTTGGCCAATGCGTTGAAGGAGGAAGGATACAGCACGGCCATCACAGGGAAATGGCACTTGGGTGAATTTGAGAAATCCTACCAGCCCAATGCAAGGGGTTTTGATCATCAATATGGTCATTTTTTGGGCGCCCTCGATTATTTCACGCATGTGCGAAACAACCAGATTGACTGGTACCGCAATGGAACACAACTCAAAGAGGAAGGCTATTCAACGCATCTCATTGCAAAGGAAGCCTGCAGTGTGATCGAAAAACATGCGCCTTCAAAACCGCTGTTCCTCTATGTTCCCTTCAACGGTGTGCACAGCCCTTTTCAGGTGCCAGAACAGTATACAGAGCCATATCCCAACCTTGAAGGCAACCGGAAAAAGCTTGCTGGCATGTTGGCTGCTGTTGATGAAGCGGTCGCTCAAATCGTTGCATCCCTTCAAAAAACTGGGATGTTGGAAAACACGCTGATCATATTTTCCAGCGACAATGGTGGCCCGCCTCCGGGGAAGAATACCCCATTGCGGGATTTCAAGGCAACCATCTATGAAGGAGGAACCCGAGCAGCAGCATTCGCGCATTGGCCCGGCCATGTTCCTGCAGGAAAAACCATTGACGGCGCCATGCACATCATCGATTGGTACCCGACCCTGATTGGATTGGCAGGCGGTTCACTGAAACAAGCACTACCCATTGATGGAAAAGATGTTTGGCCGATGATCACCAAATCAGGAAAATCTCCGCACAAGGCCATTCTATCGGTCTCCACTCGCGGACCATCACAGGCCGCTATCCGGATGGGTGATTGGAAACTCATCGTAGCCGATGCTGACGAATCTGATGGTGCAACCCTTAAAAAACAGCCTAAAAAGTACGAACCGGTGTCTCTTTTCAATCTTGCAGATGACCCAGGTGAATCAAAGAACCTGGCTTCTGCCCATCCTGAACGGGTGGCTAAAATGCGAAAGGAACTCTCCACCATGCTGAAGGGTGCGGCAGCGCCGG
>JAJTFY010000131.1 GCA_021299175.1 Chitinophagaceae bacterium | reverse complement strand
GCAGAAGTAATTGACAATACCACTTCAAGAGGTAGAACCATCCGCTTCCTTTTTGAAGGCTCAGATGAGGAGTTCAAAATGGTACTGAATTCACTCGGTGAAACACCATTGCCCAAATACATCAAACGCAAGCCAGATGAGCTGGATAGAGAAAGATACCAAACTGTTTATGCAAAGCATGAAGGAGCTGTTGCAGCACCAACCGCAGGTTTGCATTTTTCAACTGAGTTGATCAAGCGTCTGGAAATTGAAGGCATCCGTTTTGCAGAAACAACCCTGCACACAGGATTGGGAACGTTCAGGGCCATTGAAGTAGAAGACCTGAGCAAACACAAGATGGAAGCTGAATATTACAAGGTAGACGAGACAGCCTGTAAAATAGTAAACAAGGCAAAATCTGAGGGTCACAGGATTTGTTCTGTAGGAACAACCACCATGAGGGCTTTGGAAAGTACGTTTACAGCAGACAAAATGCTGAAACCCTCAGAAGGCTGGACCAACATCTTCATTCATCCTCCATACGAATTCTCCATTTGTGATTCGTTGATCACCAATTTTCATCTTCCCAAAACATCCCTCCTGATCATGGCTTGCGCATTTGCAGGATATGAACTGACAATGGAAGCATACAAAAAAGCCATCAAAGACAAGTACAGGTTCTTCAGCTATGGAGATGCCATGCTGATCATCTGATGATTGCGTTTTAAAGGAGAATGATCAGTCGAGCCCGAACAACCCTTTGTTCAAAACCTTGAGTGTTTCATTCTTATATGAAGTCGGCACCAAGATGGAGACATTGTGTAAACTACCTCCGAAGCTGACCATGTTTACGGGTACCCCGGCAAGTGAATCGAACATCCTTGTCATGAGTTGGTCTTGTTGTGTGAGTTTGTTGCCCACTACTGAAACAATGGTCTGATCAGCAAGAATTTCTAATTCACCCAATGGTTGAAGCTCCTTGGAAATCTGATCAAGATTAAAGGTATTGTCGATGGTTACTGAAACCGCCACTTCAGATGTGGTAATCATATCAATGGATGTTTTGTATTTTTCAAACACCTCAAATATTTTTCTCAGGAATCCGTAGGCCAGCAACATGCGGCTGCTTTTTATTTTCACCATTACGATACCATCCTTTGCTGCAACGGCTTTCACGCCGTTCCCGTCGGGTTCTTTGAGGATGATGGTACCCTTTGCCTCGGGCTCCATGGTATTGAGCAATTTCACTGGAATATTGAATTGTTGTGCAGGCCAAATGGAAGCCGGATGAAGAATTTTTGCCCCAAAATAAGCCAGTTCAGCCGCCTCATCAAAGCTCAATTGTTCGATCGGACGGGTGGTGCCAACCACCCTTGGGTCGTTGTTGTGCATGCCATCAATATCCGTCCAGATTTCACAAACAGAAGCAGTCACCGCAGCCGCAATCAAGGAAGCGGAATAGTCACTGCCCCCACGTTTTAGGTTATCGACTTCACCCTTTGCATTCCTGCAAATATATCCCTGGGTGATGAATATAGGCTTTCCCGAATGGCTCTCCAATGCCTTCATCAGTTTTGCCCTGATGGCAAGCACTTGCGGCTCATCGTTGGCATCAATGGCCATAAAATCAAGTGCAGGAAGCAATACATGGTCCTGACCTTTTTCTTCCAGATAATAAGAAAATAATTTGGTGCTCATCAATTCACCCTGGGCTAGGATATCTTTGTTGAGTGCCTCATTGAAAGAAATTTTCAAAATGATATTGAGGAATTCAAAATGCTCATTGATGCTGGCTACAGCCTTTTCCTTTATGGCATCCTTTTCAAGCAAAGCATTGATGAAAACGCCATAATGGGCATGAAGCGTATCGATGGCATTTTTGGCTTTTTCCTTATCCCCTGCGGCCAAAGCATCTCCAATGGAAACCAATGCATTGGTTGTTCCACTCAGGGCACTCAAGACAACAATTTTTGGCTCATTGTCCCGGGTAATCAAGTCTCTAACTTGAAACATCCTTTCTGGCTTTCCAACGGAGGTTCCTCCGAACTTCATTATTTTCATGCTTGTTTGATTGAGTGGGTGCGAAGTTAAAACTTGATATTGAATTTTTCAGCAATCGATGTAAGGTCCTGCCAAACTACTTCAAGCAATGGGATGCCTTCAATGCGACGTTTTTTTTCCATGGCCCGTTCAGGATCACCAGGAATCAAAACAGGCTGATTCGCATCAATTGGCCTGGCACTCCGAAAACGACTGATCCAAAGGTCCATATCCCGTTTAAAATCCTCTGATTTTCTGAAGGCATCAATCCTCATCGCCCCAAAAAAATGACCAATGCCTTTTCCTGGTTGATTTTCTGGCATGGGCACATAGGCAGGAAATGGCGGTACCCAGGGACCAAAATTAGCACCACTCAACACTGCTGAAAATATATCTACGATGGAACCAAGGGCATACCCTTTATGGCTACCCTGCTCCCTGTTGCCCCCCAGGGGCAGCAAAGCGCCTCCATTTTTCAATGCATGTGCATCGGTGACCTGATTACCCTCTGCATCTTGTATCCACCCAAGAGGAGCCTCCAATTGCTTCCTTTGCAATATCTCGAGTTTCCCGTTGGCGGCTGTGGTGGTGGCCATGTCTGCAATAAACGGTGGCTCATCACCCGCAGGCACGGCTACGCAGATGGGATTGGTGCCCAACATTCTTTCACTGGAAAAAGTAGGTGCTACAAGAGCGCTGGCATTGGTCATCACGATGCCAATCATGTCTTTTCCCAAGGCCCGCATCGCATGGAATGCAGCGATGCCAAAATGATTGCTGTTGCTTACACTCACCCAGCCTGTACCAACTTGTGATGCTTTGTTGATGGCAAGATCCATGGCTTCCGGAGCAACGACAAGCCCTAGTCCCTGGTCTCCATCCATCACTGCAGTTGAAGGCGTTTCATGGATGATGGTGATATTCGGGGTTGCATTGACCCTTTTCGCTTCCCATAACCTGACATAACCCGACAATCTTGCCACACCATGCGAATCTATTCCACGAAGGTCTGCTGAGACAAGTGCCATTGCACCGGTTTTTGCCTGGTCTGGAGGACATCCCATGGCTTTGAATACCTGTTCAACGAGGTCAATGAGTGTTGTATAATCAACCATTTTTTCCATGCGATAAAATTACTGTGAATTTTCAGAAGCGCTTCAACAATATATTGATGAAAAAAGCGGTAAAACATCATGAAAATGGTGGAAAACTCTCGCTCTATTGCTGTGTTTTACACTTCCTTTTGGCTTTACTTTGGTAGAACTTTGTTTCAACAAAATCAATCAGTATGATAAAACTACAGGTAATTGGACATTTGGGCAAGGATTGCACTACGAATGTCGTGAATGGGAAAAACGTGATCAACTTCAGTGTGGCCCACAGCGAAAAGTACAAGGACACCGCAGGAAATCCAGTAGAGAGAACCACTTGGGTGGATTGTGCCTACTGGACAGAAAGGACTGCAGTTGCACCCTATCTGAAAAAGGGGCAACTTGTTTACGCAGAGGGCTCACCGGAAGTGAGGAGTTATACCAAGAACGACGGTACGACAGGCACCTCACTGACACTTCGTGTATTGAATGTGCAACTGTTGGGGAGTTCAAGAAGCGAGTCAAGTGGAGCTGATGCTACAGGTGCTGGCGGATCGGAATCGGATGATCTTCCATTTTAATTAGGAATCCCGCATCAGCCTTTGGCCGAATGCCTGATTGACCTGATGATTTCATGCAGGTTGATCAGGCTTTTTTTGTGTTCAATCCTATTGGCCATCACAGGATTGACAAGGTTCATGGTGGCGATACTTTCGTCAATCATCTCCGTTATTTTATCTGCACCTGCATCATTGAGTCCGGCATCAATCAAAACATTTTCCTCACCGTTCAGGAGATCCTCGCGAATATCTGCCAGGTCGTCTAAAATAAGAAAATAGGTCATGAGTGCATACCAGGCACGAATGGCTTTGTCTACATCAAAAGAAGGACTGTTGATAATGACCAAGCTGAAAAGATAGCTGTCTGCCCTGTTCAGGGAGGGAAATGCTGTTCCCAACTTTTCATCCCCCGTTTTGATAGGATGGGCATTGCCGGCATAGGCTTTCAATGCATTAAACAACTGGTTGTCTATAACTGCTGGGGCAACCAAGGCAATCACCTCAGCGACATGTTCTTCCCAGCCAAGCTGCTTATGCTCCAATCGAGCCGCACTGTGAAGAATGGCTTCTGAAAGTTGAAGAAAATCCTCTCCGATCAGCTGTTCCCGATCAGCTCCACAACGGTATAGCAGGTCTGAAAAAATCGGCATGAAGGTGTAGCCGGGAGCACCTGGTACATAAATTTTCCTATTCTTCCAATAGAGGTTGTCCTGAGGAACCTGCCTATTGACATAGGTTTCTCCGATGTGCATATCAACGCCGTAAGCAAGTTTCAGATCGTCTTTGGAAAGAAACATCATTGATCAGGATGGATTGGGTTTACGCTGGCTGTAACTGTTTTCCCTGTTACGGATGGCCCTTGCATTTGCAGTATCTATCAGGACTTTAAAGTCTTGGGGGTGTTGCTGGTAAAATTGATAGCTCTTAGAAAAAAGCTTCGGTTCAATGCCATGGTACTTCAATACAAGATCAATTTCTTTTTGCAAAGCTACAAGATCAATTTCTTTTTGCAAAGCACTGTCTTTGTTCAAGGTAGAATCTTTAAGCTGGTATGTTTCTACAAAAGCCTCTGCCAACGCAATATCATAGAGAATATTGGCCATTCGGTCCTTTCCAATCAAATCACCTGAATTGAATCCAATGCCGGAGCAAGACCAGAGCATCAACATCATGAAAGCGAGCTGTATGTAGTAGAGATATTTCACTTTAATTCCTGTCGGTATTTTGAGGCATTGGAGATATCCAATCGAGTGCAAAGATCAATCACCCTGGCTTTCTCTTGCAAGTTGCCTTTTTTGAACAGGCGAATGACCTCATCTGTTTTTCCTTGAAAGAAAAATGGCATGATCATCAGATTTGGTGTCTCAGCATTAAGGGTATTGAGCATAGAAATGGCATTCAGCACCTGCTCCCTTGCATCATTCTCGATCTCAATCATCTTGTCCATCCCCTGACGGTAATAGGTATAAATGGCATCATGGGCCAACGCATAACGGCTGTTTTGAAGGTTCTCTGATAACCAGTAACGGTTCCGCTGACCAT
>JAJTFY010000130.1 GCA_021299175.1 Chitinophagaceae bacterium | reverse complement strand
TGCCAGATTGTACTTGCAAAGATTTGATCACCCCTTTCAGGTAGAAAAGATCGGCTTCTTCGGCAGGCTTGTTCCATGAATCCTCATTGATTTTTCCTGCAGTAAACAATGCCAGGTGATCATCTTCAAAATAAGCGGTTTCGTTTTTTGAATAAGTTTTGCCAAATTCAAAAAGCCTGAGGTTATCGTTCCTGTGGTTCAGGTTTCTGGCCAGGGTCTGGAGTCCTGTTTCCAGCATGGTCAACCGAAGGGTATCCAACTCTGAACTGAGGTTGTTCAGCATCTTTACCGCACGGCCCAATTCCTCCTCGGAGTAGTTGGCACTGTGGGTGATGGAATTGTTGAGCATTTCATTAAAGCCAATCCCTGCTAGGATGCCAGATAATTTTTCCCTCAGGGGATAGTCCCTGTTGCCGCTGGAAACCGAAGGTGAAATGCGGATGCTGGTAGGAATCTCAATGTTGTCGAATCCGTCAATACGCATGATTTCTTCAATCAGGTCTGCGGGGATGCTTACATCTGTTTTGTGTGTTGGTGTGTCAACGGTGATGGATGCTTCATCTTCTTCCAGCAAGCCAAATCCCATTCCAAGGAGAATGTTTTATGTTCCAATTTGATGACCGGTTTGTTGTTGGGGGTGGGATAAACATCAACAGGATCTGTGCTTGTTTTTCCTCCTGCAAATTCACCAATCAACAGGGTTGCTTTTTTCAACACCTCCAATGTCTGGCCGATGTCAACACTTTTTTCAAAATGCATGGCCGCGTCTGTCCTGAGCTGGTGTTTGAATGAACTTTTCCTGATGGAAACCGGGTGGAACCAGGCGCTTTCAAGAAATATGTTTTTGGTTGAGTCTGTTACCGCACTGCCTTTACCGCCGAAAACACCGCCCATGCACATGGGGTTGCTGTCGTTATCGCAGATCATCAGGTCTCCGGCCTCCAGTTTCCTTTCCTTTTCGTCCAATCCAACGAATGCAGTACCTGCAGGAAGATTTTTGATCCTGACCTTTCCACCCTTGATCTGGTCTGCATCAAAAGCATGCAGTGGTTGACCTGTATCGTGCAGGATATAGTTGGTGATGTCTACAATGTTGTTGATGGATCGTTGACCAATCGCCTTCAGCCGCTCCTGCATCCATTTTGGAGAAGCGGAAACGCTAACATCATTGATGAGGATGCCCGTGTACCTGGGGCAATCAGCTGTATTTTCTATGATTACTTCGATGGGGCATGCGTTGCCAGTAGCCGGCATTTCATTTTTCAAACGGATGATGGGTTGGATCGAGGTTCCTTCGTGGTGGTTCAACCAGCTGCAGACATCCCTTGCCACACCAAGATGGCTCATGGCGTCGCTTCGGTTTGGTGTAAGGCCAATATCAATGATGTGGTCTTCGTAAGGTTCAAAAAGCGATGCAACAGGAATACCTACCGTAGTGGCTGCATCCAAAATTTTAATACCGCTATGGTCTGATCCAAGGCCGATTTCATCATCCGCACAAATCATCCCATGGCTTTCGATGCTGCGGATTTTTGCCGCTTTCATGGTGATGGGGTCTCCAGTTGTTGGATAAATGGTCGTACCAATCGGCGCAACGATGACTTTCTGGCCCGCTGCCACATTGGGTGCACCACAAACGATTTGCAAAGGATTTTCCCCTCCAATATTCACTGTTGTTACCGAAAGCCTGTCTGCATTCGGATGCTTTTCCACAGTAAGTACTTCTCCAGTCACCAGTCCTGCAAGGTTGCCCTTGATCTCCTGATATTCTTCGTATCCTTCCACTTCAAGCCCGATGGAGTTCAGTATCAGGGAAAGCTTTTTATGGGCGATGGGTTCCGCAAAATAGTCCATCAGCCATTTGTATGAAATCGTCATAGGCGCAAAGATAAGACATCTGAGCGAAGAGCGTTTGAGTGGCCTAGGTCCTTATTGAAGAGGCCTTCGGCTTGTTGAAGCGGTTGAAGTCGCCTGCGGCTGTTGAAGGGGTTTAAGAATTTCCTTCAACCCCTTCAACCCCTTCAACCCTGAATTTGTGAATAACCCAATCCCCCCTGTCAATAAACCCCATTTTACTGTGGACAGGTTTGTGGATAGCCTGTTCCCAATTAATGTTTTTTTAAAATGCAGATTGCTTCGGGCAACCTTGGTATATTCGCTCTCCAGACCCGTTGGGTAATGGAAATGTGATTGAAAACGATTTGAAAAGGAAATAAATGGACCAATCTAACGTAAACAGGGACAGGAGAAACAAGCGGAAAACCGCGCCAGAGTTCAATGCCATGGCCTATGGAAAAGTGCCACCGCAATCCCGCGAATTGGAGGAGGCTGTATTGGGTGCCGTCATGCTGGAGCGTGCTGCGTTTGACATTGTGATCAATGTGCTGAAGCCAGAATGTTTTTATGTGGAGTCTCACCAGACCGTTTTCCGTGCCATTGTCCGTTTGAATGCAGACAACAAACCCATTGACCTGTTGACCGTTGTGGAAGAGCTGAAGTCGATGGAGATGCTGGATGCCGTGGGCGGACCTTATTTTATTTCAAAACTGACCAATGCCGTTGTATCTGCAGCCAATATTGAGGCCCATGCACGTATTGTGCAAGAGAAGTTCATCCAAAGGGAATTGATCCGCATCAGCTCAGAAATAATCACAGATGCCTACGATGATTCAACAGATGTCTTTGACTTGTTGGACAGTGCTGAACAAAAGCTTTTTTCCATTGCCAATGATCAGCTGAAAAAAGAGTTTGACACACTGGGCAAGAGTGTGATGGATACATTGAACAAGATCGATGAGATGAGGGCCAGAAACGAGGACATCACAGGTGTTCCAACCGGTTTTCCAACCCTTGATAAAACAACCTACGGATGGCAGCGTTCCGATCTTATCATTCTTGCTGCGCGTCCCTCTGTCGGTAAAACCGCTTTCGCACTGAACCTTGCACGAAATGCCGCCATGCATCCTACCAAACCCACTGCAGTGGCTTTCTTCAGCTTGGAGATGAGTACCAGCCAATTGGTTCAAAGGATTCTTTCTGCAGAGAGCGAGATCCATTTGGAAAAAATATCAAGGGGTCGCATGGAAGACCATGAAATGCAGCAGTTGTATAAAAAAGGAATCGAGCCATTGACCAAGGCCAAAATATTTGTCGATGACTCTGCAGCACTCAACATCTTTGAGCTGCGGGCCAAATGCCGCAGGCTAAAAAGTTTGCATGATGTTGGCCTCATTATCATTGACTATTTGCAGTTGATGAGTGGATCCAGCGACAACAGGAATTCCAACCGTGAGCAGGAAATCAGTACCATTTCAAGAAACCTCAAGCAGTTGGCCAAAGAACTGCAGGTTCCCATCATTGCGCTCAGTCAGTTGAGTCGTGAGGTTGAAAAAAGAAAAGATGGCCAGAAGGTTCCACAGCTTTCTGATCTCCGTGAATCTGGAGCCATTGAACAGGATGCTGACATGGTCATGTTCCTGTATCGCCCTGATTATTATGATATCACCACCAATGATATGGGGGAAGATACCAAGGGAGATACCTATGTAAAAATAGCCAAGCACCGGAATGGTTCTTTGGAAAATATCAAGCTCAAGGCCAAGCTCTTTATCCAAAAATTCGAAGAGCATGAAAGCCTTGATCCATTTGGAAGGTCTGCTGATGCTGGAGGCGGAAGCTGGAGACCTGTAAGTGAGGATGGCGGCGGCGCCAGGCTCTACATCCAAAAAGGAAGCCGAATGAATGATGGTCAGGACGATATGGAAGACACCCCATTTTAGTTAGCAGTAACAATGGACATACAATGAATGCTTTACCCCTTTTTCATTTTACTGCCCTGCAATCATCTCAAGGAACTGTTCATCTAACCGAGGAAATTCGAAAACATGCCAT
This sequence comes from Chitinophagaceae bacterium, assembly GCA_021299175.1. Lineage (GTDB taxonomy): Bacteria > Bacteroidota > Bacteroidia > Chitinophagales > Chitinophagaceae > Pollutibacter. Next base: position 1,952 of record JAJTFY010000130.1, on the reverse strand, counting down.
CACTGTGCTACGCATGCAAGCGGGTGAACAGATGATGTTGACCGACGGTAAAGGATGTTCAGCGCAGGCTGTAATTGTTGAAGCGGACAAGAAAAAATTGATTGTTGGGCTTGAAGAAAAAGTTTTTCATCCGGCACCACCAAAAAAAATGATCCTTGGCATTTCACTGTTGAAGAATACTGCAAGGTTCGAATGGATGCTGGAAAAAGTAACAGAAATCGGCATCACTGAAATCATTCCATTGCTTGCTGAACGCACAGAGCGACAGCATTTCAGGGAGGAACGTTTTCAGCAAATTCTCGTAAGCGCCTGTTTGCAATCGGGTCAATATCATTTCCCCATCCTGCAGCAACCGCTTAAATTTTCTGCCTTGTTTGATGTTGATCTTCCGCCTGCAAAATTCATTGCGCATTGCATGGAAGGAGAGAAGCCTCAGTTGGCAGGGCAATCCGAGGACAGTATTTTGTTAATCGGACCTGAAGGGGACTTTACTACAGAGGAACTGGCTCTTTCGTTAGAACATCAATTCGCACCTGTCAGTTTGGGTGAGTCTCGCCTGAGAACTGAAACAGCCGGGATTGTTGGTGCAGTCTTGCTGAGGGGATAAATTATTTTTCTGCTTTGATGGTTGGCTCATGCAATTGCACCGGCTTGCTCTTTTTTCTCATCCGCATGTTCAGCATTTCTACCCCAAAGGAAAAGGCCATTGCAAAGTAGATGTATCCTTTTTCGATATGGCTTCCGTGAAGGGGTTGCAGTCCCTCAAAAAACAAACTGAATCCGACAATAAGCAAGAATGAAAGAGCAAGCATTTTCAGTGTAGGATGCTTGTGGATGAAGGTTGAAATGTTTTCAGAAAAGAAGAACATGATGATCATGGCAATGGCCACAGCCACAATCATTATCTCTACGTGCTTTGCCATTCCCACTGCCGTGATGATGCTGTCAAAAGAAAATATCATGTCAATCAGGATGATCTGTGAAACGATGCTGAAAAAGGAAGCCTGGCCCTTCTTTCCATCTGCATTGAATTCGTCTTCCCCTTCCAGTTTTCCATGGATCTCTTTTACGGTTTTATAGAGCAGGAACAAACCTCCACCAAACAGGATCATGTTCCTGAGGTTGAATCCATAATGTTTGCCACTTAGATCCAATCCAAACAATTCCTTGTTTCCGTTGGTGACTAGCCATCCCAAGGCCAATAGCAAAAGGATTCTTACTGAAATGCCGAGGATCATCCAAAGCCTTCTGGCTGCCAGTTTTTGTTCTGCCTTCAGTCTGCCCATGAGGATCAACGGTCAACAAACTGGTCATATTATGCTTTTAATGCGTTACAAATCTTTTTTACAATGCCCGGTCCTTCATAGATGAATCCAGTCCAAACCTGCACCAATACTGCGCCCCGCTTGAATTTGTCTGCTGCATCTTTTCCGGTGAAAACCCCACCACTGGCAACAATAGGCACTTTGCCATTGGTCAGTTGGGTGATTTTTTCAAGTATGGTATCTGAAGCCGTTTTCAAAGGTTGGCCGCTCAAGCCGCCCATTCCATTTTTTTCAGACTGGGCCTTGGATATGTCAGACAGGTTTTCCCTTGAAATGGTTGTATTACTGGAAACAATTCCATCCAGTTGAATCTCCGCTGCAAGGTCTGCGATGTCTTGAAGCTGACCATCGGTGAGGTCGGGTGCTATTTTAAGCAGGATGGGTTTTTGCTGGGGTCTTTTTTTGTTATTTTCCTGTAAAGTGCCAAGGATCTTCAAGAGTGAATCTTTGTCTTGCAAAGCCCTGAGGCCGGGGGTATTTGGTGAACTTACGTTTACGACAAAATAATCCACCACATCAAACAATTCGTTGAAGCAAGTTTCATAATCCTTCCAAGCATCTTCATTAGGTGTCACCTTGTTCTTGCCGATATTGCCGCCGATGATCATCTTCCCCTCGTCCCTCGTC
>JAJTFY010000129.1 GCA_021299175.1 Chitinophagaceae bacterium | reverse complement strand
CATAGTAAAGCGCAATGTCTTTTTTTGTGGCTGCAGTATCGCGGGGTGTGGGTAGCAGTTGTTCATCCCTGACCAACATGTCACCATTGTCAAACGGATGCCTGCTCATGAAGTTGGGTGGCAAGGGTATTGTTGCAGGATCATATATTTTTTCGAAGGCTGCAGGAGGGGTTCTCGGGTCGTGCGGGGAAGTGAAAGCCACATAACAAAAGAATGGTTTTTCTTTTGCCGTTGCACTGGAAAGGAACTGGATGGCATTGTTGGTATACAGTGTTGTGCTGAAGGTATCGCTTATCCTTTTTCTGGATACCGGATAGGTTCCGCTGCTGTCAAAACGATAGACCGTCGGATGTGGCTGACCACCATCCTTGTTGAAGTGCATGCCTCCCAGAAAGATATCACCCCCGGTGCTGAACATCCTGTGGTGAGAAGCCTTATCACTGTGCCATTTTCCGGTATGGTAGGTGGTATAACCCTTGCTGCGCAAGACTTCTGGAAGGCTGACCAGGCTGTCCGGAATGTTTCCGCCATCACCGGGCAACCGATTTACATATCTACCTGTCAACAACATGACCCTGCTCGGAATGCATACTGCACCCTGGTGTCCACCCATGACATGGGTCTGTGTAAACATCATTCCTGAAGCAGCAAGTTTGTCGAGGTTGGGTGTTTTGACAACCATGTTTCCCATAGAGCCGAGTGCATGATAGCTGTGGTCATCTGCATAGATGATGATGATGTTTTTGCCCCCCTTCTTGGATTGGGAAAAACAGCAGCATGATAAAAATGAAAGCAAGATGAGTGCAAATGTTTTCATGAGTTGGTTATTTTGGTCAATTTGGCTGTAGCCAAAATCAGCTGTTCTCCCCTGGTGGGCCCGTGTTTAGGCATAGATACACCCGAAACCAAGGTGCCAAACAGTCCGGGCAGTAAAATGGGTATGAATATTTTGATGTATGTATGCTTGATTATTCTCACTTTCTCAAATGTAAGGATAATTGAAAGACCCCAACCTTGAGCTTTTTTTGTACCTTAAATCCATGAATAAAATTAGCATTGTTCGTTTCTTTATTTCATTAGGATTGGTCTATGTTGCCGGTATTTCGGCTGCCCAGGAAAAGGTATACCAGAAAGGACTCCTTGCTATACAGGAGTCGCCTATGGCAGTACAAAAATACGGCCCAACCGGAACTGCCTATGACTTTGGTAAGACCTATTTTGGAAGGCTGAAAATTGCCACATCCAGCATGAAGAATGGAGACATGATCAAGATTTTCATGGGGGAGAAGCTGGATGCAGCTGGTAAACTTGACAGGAATCCACCGGGTGTGAACATTCGTTTTTTTCAGTTCACTTACATCAAAAATCAGGGAGATACAGATACCCTCTATTTCCCTAATGTTCCCAACAAGAAAGACACTTCTGGCAATGCTATCCTACTGCCGGAATGGATGGGGCTTGTGACTCCGTTTCGTTATGTTGAAATTGAGCATGCAGGGAACTTTACCCTTAACCCTACACGTGATATTTTTCATTACCGTTTCAATGACAATGCGGCTTCATTCCAAAGTTCAGACACGGTGTTGAACCAGATCTGGGACCTCTGCAAACATTCCATCAAAGCCACCACTGTTACTGGTTTGTATATCGATGGAGACCGTGAACGCATTCCTTACGAAGCAGATGCCCTCATCAACCAACTTTCTCACTATGCCGTTGACTCGGAGTATGAAGTTGCCCGCAATACCATCGATCATCTGATGATGCATCCCACCTGGCCAACCGAATGGCATTTGCAGATGCACCAGGTGATCTGGAATGATTACATGTATACCGGCAACACGGCTTTGATCAAAAAATATTATGATCTGCTCAAGACCAAAACCCTAATGTCCTTGGCAAAAAAAGGAAACCTGATTACCACGGTGGGCAGCAACCAAAGCAAGTCCCTGCTCGATTCATTGCATTATGTCACCTTCGACCAAAAAGAGGTGTTGAGGGATATCACCGATTGGCCACAAAGGGGAAATAACCTGGCTGGTCCTGAATACAAAGGCGAGGCAGATGAGTTTGTTTTTTGCGAATACAACAGTGTTGTCAATGCCTATCATTACAAGTCTTTGTTGTTGATGGAACAGTTTGCCATCCTGCTTCAAAAGAAAGTTGACCAGGCATTTTTCAAACAAAGGGCTGCCCAGGTTAAGCAGTCATTTTCTGAAGTTTTCTATGATAAAAAGACGGGCCTCGTCAGAGATGGCGATACAACCGACCATGCATCTTTCCATGCCAATTTTTTCGCATTGGATTTTGGGTTGCTGGATGAAAGCCAAAAAGCCAAAGTCATTCCTTTTGTGATCAAAAAAGAAATGGCCTGCTCTGTGTATGGCTCCCAATTTCTGATGGACGCATTGTATGAAAATGGATTGGAAAAGGAGGCGCTTGCATTGCTGAATTCAAGAAAAGATAGGGGATGGTACCACATGATTGAAGTGGGTGCGGGAATGACGATGGAAGCCTGGGATGGCAAGTTCAAACCCAACCTTGACTGGAACCATGCCTGGGGTGCTGCACCGGCCAATATCATCGCCTTCAGGCTGATGGGCCTTCGTCCTTCCAAGCCCGGTTTCAAAGAAATCCTCATCGATCCACAGCCTGGTGATTTACAATCAGCCACCTATGTGTTGCCCACTCCATTAGGCCCTGTCAAGGAAACCATTTCTACGGTCAATGGCAAGCGCTCAGTGGAGGTCATTATCCCTGCGGGAATGGCCTATAAAATTGCCCCCAAAGATTTTCCCATTGCAGTGAAAACCGCCAAACTATAAATACATATTATAATTTATCATATATGTAAAATGTTTGATGCCGATGCAAGGTTTGTGAGACTTGGTTGATAAAATATCAATAATTATTCGTTTTAATTGTTGATATTGCAGTCCCCAAACTTAAAACAACCTATTTATGATCGATGTCGGCTTGACGGTCTTTATGATCGTTTGCACCAGTCTTGTGATGTTGATGACTCCCGGACTGGCATTTTTTTATGGAGGATTGGCCTGCAAAAAGAATATCCTCAATGTCATGATCCAGAGTTTTGTATCAATGGGCTGGACTTCCATTCTTTGGTACGCTTTTGGTTACTCTCTGTGTTTCAGTGGAGGTGAAGGTCAGATTATTGGTGACCTCCAGAAGGCATTTTACCATGGGGTTACACCAGATGCATTGTTCTCTCAGGAAAAACGGTTTCCGGAAATTGTTTTCATCGCTTACCAAATGATGTTTGCCATCATTACACCTGCGCTCATCACTGGAGCCTTTGCCAACCGCATTACCTTCAAGGCATTTTTCATCTTCCTAACCTTCTGGCAAATTCTTGTTTATTATCCTTTCGCACACATGATCTGGGGCAACGGCCTGCTTGCAAAATGGGGTGTCCTTGATTTTGCCGGAGGCATTGTGGTGCATGCCACTGCAGGTTTTGCTGCACTGGCTTCTGTTATTTATGTAGGAGAGCGAAGGGTGAAACATGACAGGCCCAACAACCTTCCGTTGGTTGCCATCGGAACTGCTCTATTATGGTTCGGTTGGTATGGCTTCAATGCCGGCAGTGAATTGAATGTGAACAGGATAACGGCACTTTCCTTTATCAATACGGACCTTGCAGCATCAGTGGGTGCGGTCACCTGGATGTGCATCGAATGGTTCGGGTCTCACAAACGTCCGACGTTTGTGGGCTTGCTCACAGGTTCTGTAGCAGGACTGGCTACAGTTACTCCAGCAGCCGGTTATATCAGCTATGAATCCGCTTTCCTTATTGGTATGCTTGGTTCCATTGTTTGCTATTGGGCGGTAAAGCTCAAGAACAGGATGGGTTGGGATGATGCCCTGGATGTCTGGGGTGTGCATGGTGTAGGAGGCGTTGTAGGGACCGTTCTATTGGGTGTATTGGGTTCCAAAGCCATTAACCCCAATGGTGCCGATGGATTGATTTTTGGTGGAACTGAGTTCTTTTTCAAAGAACTCATCGCAGTGGTGGCAACCTCTGCGTATGCCTACCTCTTCACGTATTATATGTTGGTATTGATCAACAAGATTACGAGGGTAAAAGTGACGGCAGAGGAAGAAGAGCAGGGACTCGACTCCATTTATCATGGAGAAGTGGCAAGGGATTGATGGCTGTCATCTCTTGAAATCAATGGTAGCATCATGCAGCGGGTACAGAAAAAAAATTAACTTGTGGTATGCGTCAAATCCTCACTTGTTTTTTATTTTTCGCCTTCAGTAGCTCATCTATATCCCGTGGATTTTGTCAACAAAAAAATGGCAAACCCAACATCATTTTCTTCATGGTCGATGACATGGGATGGCAGGATTGTTCCTTGCCTTTCTGGGACAAAGCCACGCCTCTCAACGCCATATTCCAAACGCCCAATATGGAGCGGATGGCCAGGGCTGGAATGAAGTTCACCAATGCCTATTCCAATCCGGTCTGCACGCCCACAAGGGTTAGCCTGATGACGGGCATGAATGTTGCCAGGCACAATGTCACCAATTGGACCAATGTAAAAAAGAATACGCCAACCGATTATCCTGACAGTGTATTGGTTCCACCCAACTGGAACCACAATGGCATGAGCCCGGTGGAGGGTATCAACAATAGCGTGGTGGCTACTGCAATGCCTTCATTGTTGTTGTTGAAGCAAGCGGGCTACCATACCATTCACTGCGGCAAGGCACATTTCGCTCCTTATGGTACACCCGCTTCCAATCCAATCTCCATCGGCTTTGATGTAAACATTGCAGGAACTGCTGCAGGGCATCCAGGCAGTTTTCTTGCCAAAGACAAATACAAGGGCAATCCTAATGATACCCTCTGGGGAGTCCGCGGTCTTGAGAAACATATTGAAAAGGGAACCTTTTTAACGGATGCCTTGACGGAAGAGGCCATTGCTTCAATGAAATCCAACCAGTCATCCGGCAAGCCATTTTTTCTTTACATGGCACACTATGCCGTTCACCTGCCTTTCAGCAAAGACGATCGCTACTATCAAAAATACATAGACAAAGGTTTGACAGATGCTGAAGCAAAATATGCAGCATTGGTGGAAGGTATGGACAAAAGCCTTGGTGAACTGATGGACTATCTTCAATCAAGTGGGCAAGACAAGAACACATACATCATCTTCATGACAGACAATGGAAGCCTCAGCCTGGTTCCTCCCAGAACCGGTAAGGCACATACTCAAAACCTTCCCCTCAAGCAAGGTAAGGGATCATTGTATGAAGGCGGCATTCGTGTACCGATGATCGTTGCTGGCCCTGGCATACAAAGCAATGCAACCACCCACCAGTATGTAAGTGTTGATGATTGGTTCCCTTCCATGCTTGAGCTCGCTGGGATTAAAAAATTCAGCAC
>JAJTFY010000128.1 GCA_021299175.1 Chitinophagaceae bacterium | reverse complement strand
GATCCTGGAGAGCGATGATAAAAATCATGAATGACAAGATCATTTTCCCCGAGATTCAAGGATGCTGCATGGTGCTTGATGGCCTCGTATGCTGGCGGTATGGAGGACTTGAAATAAACATTCGGCATACCGCAAAGATAAGACCAGACTTCTTCCAACAACCTATCTTTACACCATAAATAGCTGCAATGAAAAAAGCAACACAATACATCCACGCTGGTGCGCATCCTGACCCAAGTACTGGGGCCATCATGACACCTATCTACCAAACGTCTACCTATGTGCAGGAAGCGCCTGGAGTGAACAAGGGATATGAATATGCGCGGTCCCAAAACCCTACCCGTGAAGCGTTGGAAGAGGCTTTGGCAGTGATTGAAGAGGGGAAATTCGGACTGGCTTTTGGGAGTGGCGTTGCAGCAACCGATGCGGTGATGAAGCTGCTGAAACCAGGGGATGAAGTGATTGCCGCCAGTGATATGTATGGTGGAACCTACCGGCTTTTCAGCAAGATATACAGCAAATTCGGGATTGTTTTTCACTATGTCGATATGAGTGTGATTCACAACATTGAGACTAAAATCAATGCGAATACAAAACTGATCTGGGCCGAAACGCCAACCAATCCGTTGATGAACATTGCAGACATCAGGGGCATTGCAGCTGTTGCACAACGGCACAAGGTTTTGCTCTGTGTAGACAATACTTTTGCATCGCCAGCTCTCCAGAATCCGCTTTCGCTGGGTGCAGACATCGTGATGCACTCAGCAACCAAATACCTGGGAGGACACAGCGATGTGATACAGGGCGCATTGGTGATGAATGATCAGGCGTTGCGTGATGAACTCTATTTTATCCAGAAAAGTTGCGGAGCAGTGCCCGGGCCCATGGATTGTTTTTTAGTACTCCGGGGCATAAAAACCTTGGGCATAAGGATGGAAAGGCATTGCCAGAATGGTGCTGCCATTGCACATTTTCTCAAGGCCCATCCCGCTGTAAAAAAAGTGTACTGGCCTGGTTTTGAGGATCACCCAGGACATGAAGTCGCCAAAAGCCAGATGAAGGATTTCGGGGGGATGATCAGCTTTGAGCTTAAACTGGACACCATGGAAGCAGCCAGGACATTGCTTTCCAGCACCAAAATTTTTTCATTGGCTGAAAGCCTTGGCGGTGTTGAATCGCTGATCAATCATCCTGCCAGCATGACGCATGCCTCCATTCCAAGGGAAGAAAGAATCAAGAATGGATTGGGTGATACCCTGATCCGCTTGTCGGTGGGCATTGAAGATGCAGACGACCTGATTGCAGATCTCGACCATGCCATTCAACTGGCGATCACCAGTTGATCTGCGTTTCTCTGATTACCAACCATTAGACAACCCTTCAAAACCAAGGCAGCCTAAGGCTAACGCAAATGAATAAAAAAGAGTTATTGGTTGTAAAGTCTTTTCTTGACAAGGAATTGAAGCGGCACAACCAGCAAGGGTTCATTAAAAAAGATCCGATTTCAATCCCTCACCGTTTTAGCCGAAAAGCCGACATCGAAATTGCAGGATTTTTTGCTGCCATTTTTGCTTGGGGCAACCGCACCACCATCATCAACAAATGCAACGAACTGATGGCACTTATGGATGAGGCGCCATACCAATTCATTGTTGGCCACAAAGACAATGACCTGAAACGCTTGCTGGCCTTCAAACACAGGACTTTCAACGCGACGGATTTGCTGCATTTTATCAGGGTGCTGAACCATCATTATACAACTGGATACAGATTGTTCAAGGGCCAGGAACCAAGCCTGGAAATTGCTTTCACACATGGCATGCATAAAAATGATCCAGACATTGGAAATGGTCTTGTGGCATTTCATCGCTATTTTTTTTCGCTGGATGAAAGCCCAGAGAGGACAAAAAAACACATCTCTACTCCTCACAACAATTCTTCCTGCAAACGGCTCAACATGTACCTCCGCTGGATGGTGAGAAAAGATGCCGCAGGTGTTGATTTTGGCATTTGGAAAAACATCAGGATGAACCAACTTGTTTGCCCAATGGATGTGCATGTGCAAAGGGTTGCCTGCCGGCTCAACCTGATTGATGCAGAAAAGTCAGACTGGAAAACCGCCATCGCCCTTACGGAGGTGCTGAAACAATTTGACCCCAAAGATCCGGTGAAGTACGATTTGGCCTTGTTTGGGTTGGGGGTGGAGGGAGGTGTATGAACCCCCTCAACGCACTTCCCTTCTTGAACTCCCTTCATTTAATTATCTTTGCGGCTTCAAGCAACAAGAACATGTCACAACAGCACCTTTCAGAGCAAGAGATCATCAGAAGAGATAAGCTTACAGCGCTGCAAAACCTGGGGATTGACCCCTATCCGGCGCCCTCATTCCCTGTAAATATCAGTTCAAGCGATATCAAACAAAATTATCTAGGAGAAGAGAACAAGGCTGAGTTTTCAGATGTATGCCTAGCAGGCCGTTTGATGGGAATTCGTGACATGGGGAAGGCATGTTTTGCGGTTTTGCAAGACCATGCAGGCAAAATCCAAGTTTATGTAAAGCGGGATGAGATTTGTCCTACAGATGATAAAACACTTTACGACCAGGTTTGGAAGACACTTGATATTGGTGACATTGTTGGTGTGAAGGGACATGTATTCACCACCAAAACAGGTGAAACATCTGTACATGTGAATTCGCTTACACTATTGAGCAAATCACTCAAACCCCTTCCCATCGTTAAAGAAAAAGAAGGCGAAACCTTTGATGCAGTTACTGATCCAGAGTTCCGTTACAGGCAGCGTTATGCTGACCTGATCATCAATCCCCAAGTAAAAGAAACCTTCCTCAAGAGATCAAAACTGATCAACTCCATCAAGGATTTTCTAAACCAACGCGGAGCCATTGAAGTGGACACACCGGTATTGCAAAGCATCCCCGGTGGCGCATCTGCCCGACCTTTCACCACACACCACAATGCATTGGACATCCCCATGTACCTCCGCATTGCCAACGAACTTTACCTGAAAAGACTGATCGTGGGTGGATTTGAGTGGGTATATGAGTTTTCAAGGAATTTCAGGAATGAAGGGATGGACCGTACACACAATCCTGAGTTCACTGTACTTGAATTTTACACAGCTTACAAGGATTATTTGTGGATGATGGATACAACGGAGCAATTGCTTGAAAAAGCGGCCATTGATGTCAATGGCACCACCGATGCAGAAGTGGATGGCAAAACCATCAGCTTCAAAGCCCCTTTCAAAAGGGTGACCATGTATGATGCCATCAAGGAACATACAGGATTTGACATCAGTGCAATGGATGAGGACGGATTGAGGGATGTATGCAAGCAATTGGGAATAGCCGTTGAGAAAAGCATGGGCAAGGGCAAGTTGGTGGACGAGATTTTCAGTGAGAAATGTGAGCACCACTTCATTCAACCCACTTTCATTACCGATTATCCCATTGAAATGAGCCCGCTTACCAAGAAGCACCGCAGCAAATCCGGTCTGGTAGAGCGTTTCGAACTGATGGTGAACGGGAAAGAAATTGCCAATGCCTATACCGAATTGAATGACCCAATTGATCAGCGTGCCCGATTTGAAGACCAGATCAAACTCCAGGAACGCGGTGATGATGAAGCCATGTTCATTGACCACGATTTTCTTCGCGCGCTGGAATACGGCATGCCACCAACTGCGGGCATAGGTTTTGGGATTGACAGGCTTTGCATGTTGCTCACCAACCAACCTTCAATCCAGGATGTATTGTTGTTCCCGATGATGAGACCGGAATAGTTTAAGAAGTTGAAAAGGTTGAAGAGGTTGAAGAAACATCTTAAACCTTTTCAACCTTTTCAACGCGTCCAGCTTCTTCAACCCCTTCAACCGCCGAAGGCGACTTAAACCTCTTCAACCTCTCTAAACCTCTCTCAACCTTCCTTTAATTCCTCACTTTCATCACACCATTCATGATGCTCCAATGGCCAGGGAAGGTGCAGACAAATGGATAATCACCTGTATTGGCAGGGGCTTTGAACCTCAGTGTATAATTCTGCCCGGGGTTAACCAGCGGTGTTGAGAACAATACTTCCGCAAGGGCAGGAACATAATTCTTGTCTGCGCCTTTGGTATCTTTCATCATGGCATCACCTGCCCTTCCTACTTTTTCAAGCATTCCGGGTTTTGTGATCACCATGTTGTGTTGCATGGCATCCGGGTTTTCAAATATGATTTCAATCGATTGACCTGGTTGTACAGTAAATTCTTTAAGGGTGAATTTCATGGCCTCCTTGATGGTGCCGATCTTGATGCGTTTCACATCTGCAGCAGCTTGTCCATCAACAGCAATGCCCCAAGCAGTCATCAACCTTGACAGTCTTTCATTTGCATTGCCAGCGTTGATGGAAGCAAGAAATTTCTTATCCGCCTCTGTTAACTTGATGTCTTTCAAACGGTAGTTCCAACCCTCAGACAAAGCCTTGATGATTCCGTTCTTGGCCTGCTGATCCATGGCTGCAGTCTTTTCTTATTGGACTCCTTGACTTCATTGGCCTTGTCGATGGCAACAATCAGGTTATAATCACCCACTACATCAGTACCAACACTGATATTTCCCACCCATGGGCCATTGAGGTTTTTGGTGATGGAAACAGTTTCACCGGCCTTGATGCCTTCCTTGAAATTCCTGCTCACCTGATCAATCTTGATGCCCATCCCTTCAAAGCGAATGTCCAATGGAACAAAGTTCTCTTTTTCCAAATCAACTGTTCCCTGGTTTTTGACTTCCACCGTAATGTTGATGCGCTCACGTACTGCAGGAGTAGCGGGATCAATCTTGATGTCGGCTACTACAAGGTCTATGCCATCCACTTTAACAACAGGCGCAGCCTTTGCTCCGGGCATCTGGTGTTTTGAATGGTCCATCTCAGGCATGGCAGATTTTTTTGCTGCATTGGCCTTGATCTGGTTTTGCAAATGTGTCTTCATGAGCTTGCCATTGTTGGCAGTGAGTACACAGGCAAACGCATCAGGCAACCATCGGTCTTCGACCTCAGTTGACTTGTTCATCCTTTCAAAAAACGCCTTCTCTGCCGCCGCATCAAGGGGTGATTTTGAAAACAGCAGCAATGCATTCATCACCACCAAAGGATCTTTATCCTGAAGCACATTGTTTCTCAAAATAGTGGCCACTGAAGCTGCTGAAAAGTCCATTACTTTGATCGCATTCTTTCTGACATCAGCGCAGGGATGTGCAAGTGCCGCAGCAATGGTAGCAGCATCCAATGCATTCAATCCCTTCAAGGTCCAAAGCGCGTGAATTGCAGGAGCGTTGATGCCGATTTCGTCAACAGATTTATCATTCACCAATGCTACAAGACCGGGAACAACATCTGTTTGTCCGCGCTCAACCAACATGCGTTGTGCATGCATGCGCCAAAACATGTTGTTGTTTTTAAGTGCAGCAAGCAATCCGTTCGCATCGCTCATTGAAAGCGACAAAGGCTTGTATGCAGGAGCTTCATTGTAAGAAACCCTGTAGATCCTGCCATGGGTAAAGTCTCGAAGATCTGTCTGGTAG
>JAJTFY010000127.1 GCA_021299175.1 Chitinophagaceae bacterium | reverse complement strand
CCTGATCTCAGTGCAGGTTTGTTTCTATACTCTAAGAAATATTTTTTTGGATTATCCGGTCAACAATTGATCCCAGCTAAATTGGATATCACTGATACCAGTTATCAAACGAGTCTGGTACCACATCTCTTCGGAACTGCTGGGATCAGGATTGCTTTGAATGAATATGTATCATTCTTGCCATCAGTTATGTTCAGGTACCTACAAAATACACCGATCACAGTTGATTATAATTTCAAACTGCAGTATACCAACTTCATGTGGATCGGGGCCAATGTAAGAAGGGGAGATGGCATATCCGCCTTGGCAGGAATCAATTTCAACAGCACATTAAATGTCAGTTATGCATACGACATGACGGCTAGAAATACCCTCCTCGGACCTTTGAACAAGGGCACACATGAATTGGTAGTTGGCTTTGTACTCAATAATAGGTACAACGACGTGAGTCCCAGAAAAGTTTGGTAAAATTTCAAAAAAGCAATATTTTTAAAAAAAAACCTATGTTTTTAAGATACGTCACAGCATTTATTTTTGTTTTTTTACTTTCCGCAGGTTGTAAAAAAGGAGACACACCTACACCAACACCACCACCTACACCTACCCCAACAGAAGAGCAGTTATCAATCACACTTGATCCTGATCCTGGTTCAACAACAGCTGCAGCTACTGGTGCTACTTATGCGTTTAAAATTGCAGTTACGAAAGCACCTTCAGCTGGAGTGAAAGTTGATGTAGCCACCAAAAAGAATTCAGACAATAGTGCTGTATCAGACGGTACCAAAACCATTGATCCCTATACACCTGGAAGTGAAATTTCGATAGGAGGTTTAACTGCAGGTACGTTGTATGATGTTTCAGTAACGGTAACAAGCAAGAGCAAATCCACAAACAATGCTTCTGCCGCATTCAAGGTGGCTAGAAAATAAATCGAGTTTGTTAGGACATTAAAAAACCCCATTCGTTTGAATGGGGTTTTCTTTTAGAGGTATTTTAGTTATTTATTTGTCTCCGTTTGTTTGATTTTAATGGACATTTCAGATCCCTTTATAAAGGATTTGTACTTTTCAGCGTCCAATACTACACCGTTCACTGTAAGTGTATTGTTTTTGTATTCAATATCATTGTCACCTTTCTTGATCAATCCATCCGCATTCAATGCGCCTATCAGTCCTTCATTTGGACCTTCAACCACCTCAACTTTCGCTGCAGAAGAATCATGGCTGATTATGGACACTTCAACAGTTTTTTCTTTCTTTATTTCAGATGCATGTGCATCAGATTGATGAATTTGGGCAAGGGTAGGAGCAACAACGAGTGATACAATAGACATCAATTTGATCAAGATATTCATAGATGGACCTGATGTATCTTTGAAAGGATCACCTACAGTATCTCCGGTAACCGAAGCCTTGTGAGGTTCAGATTTCTTGAAGAAAGTTTCTCCGTTGATTTCAACTCCTTTTTCAAAACTTTTCTTGGCATTGTCCCATGCGCCACCTGCATTGTTCTGGAACATACCCATCAGAACACCACTTACGGTTGCACCTGCAAGGAATCCGCCCAACGCCTCAGGACCCAAAATGAATCCTATCAACAAAGGAGAAACGATTGCAATTGCACCTGGTGCCATCATTTTTTTGATGGATGCATCCGTGGAAATGGCAACACATTTATCATATTCAGGCTTACCTGTTCCTTCCATGATACCAGGGATGGATTTGAATTGTCTTCTTACTTCTTCCACCATTGACATCGCTGCTTGTCCAACAGCCCTGATGGCAAGTGAAGAGAAGATGAATGGAATCATGGCGCCAACAAACAAAGAAGCCAATACCTTGGCTTTGTAGATATCAATACCGGCCATTTCATAACCGTTGTGGTTGATGACACCTACATATGCTGCAAACAAAGCAAGTGCAGTCAATGCAGCAGATGCAATGGCAAATCCTTTACCAGTTGCAGCTGTTGTATTACCAACTGCATCCAACACGTCCGTTTTTTCTCTTACTTCTTTGGGCAATTCACTCATTTCTGCAATACCGCCTGCATTGTCTGCAATAGGACCAAACGCGTCAATGGCCAATTGCATGGCAGTGGTGGCCATCATACCTGCAGCTGCAATTGCTACACCATATAAACCTGCGCAGGCAAAAGAACCCCAGATGCCACCTGCCAATACCAGAATGGGAAGGAGGGTAGACTCCATACCAACTGCCAATCCACCAATTACATTGGTAGCGTGACCTGTAGAAGATTGTTTGATGATGGAGAGTACTGGGCGCTTACCCATTGCTGTATAATACTCTGTAATAATGCTCATGAGTGTACCTACAACCAATCCAACTGCAATGGCTCCCATTACACCGTTTTGTGTGAATGTCATTCCTCTCAAGCTCATCTCTGCAGGAAGGATGGTGTAAACCAAACCAGCACATGCAATTGCTGTAAGAATGATGGAACCCCAGTTGCCCATGTTCAATGCCTTTTGTACATTGTCCGTATTGATACCAGCTGAATCACTCACCCTCACAAAAAATGTACCTATGATTGAGAAAATAATTCCAACACCTGCAATGAGCATCGGTAGTAAAATCGGAGCAAAGCCATTGAACTGATCCTGTGAAATAGTTTCTTGTCCAAGTACCATGGTAGCTAAAACCGTTGCTACATAAGAACCAAACAAGTCAGCACCCATACCTGCCACATCACCTACGTTGTCTCCAACATTGTCTGCAATGGTAGCTGGATTTCTTGGATCGTCTTCAGGGATACCTGCTTCCACTTTTCCTACCAGATCAGCTCCTACGTCCGCTGCTTTTGTATAAATACCACCACCAACACGTGCGAACAAAGCGATGGATTCAGCACCGAGAGAGAAACCTGTCAACACCTCAATGGTTTTGACCATTTCTTCTGAAGTGGCAGCTGCACCAGGTGCAAAAATTTGTTGCAATACGATATACAAACCACCAAGACCCAATACTGCCAGACCGGCAACACCAAGTCCCATGACCGCACCTCCCGTAAAAGAAACATTCAATGCTTTCGACAAACTTGTCCTTGCTGCATTGGCAGTTCTAACGTTTGCTTTGGTGGCAACTTTCATTCCTATATAGCCTGCAAGTGCACTGCTGAAGGCTCCAAATACAAATGCCAAGGCAATGCTCCAGTGTGAATTGGGATTACCTGTTGACATAAAACCGAGCAACAAAGCAACGATTACTACAAAATATCCAAGTATTCTCCATTCAGCTTTCAGGAATGCCATGGCGCCTTCAGCTATGTAATTGCTGATTTCTTTCATGCGCTCGTTTCCTGCATCTTGCTTGGAAACCCAATTGAATTTAACAAGGGTGTACAACAGTCCGATTAGACCCATTACCGGGACGAGATAGATCAAATTTTCCATAAACAGCATTTCTAGGTTTAGTTTGGTGAAAATCAACCCTTTCAGGGGGTGCAAAAATAAGTAAAAAATGCTATTCTTTATTCGTTCTTTATCCTAAGAAAAGTGGCTGAATGATAAAGGGTTGTATGAAATATGGGAAAGATGAAATAAAAAAATGATAATTTATAAAACAATGGAATTCAAATGTTTATAAATAAATATTGTAATTTATTTTTTTAGATTATCGGTGATGAAGGAGAAATCTGAACAAGACATTTGGTTTTTTATTCATCATCATCCAATTGAATACCGTATCCAGTGAAAATTCCGGCTATTTTTTTAGCCTGATAGATATTTCTATTGAACTTATTGCCGAGCACAATAATCGTAGTTGAATCCTGCATCAATTTACTGAATACTGTGTTGTTTCCGTGCCACCAACCATTGTGGTACACTATTTTTTTACCGGAAGGCATCTCATAGAGCCTCCAACCCAATCCGTAATTCTTTACCCCTTTGCGTTCATAACTGTACCCACGAAAAGCTTGGTCCAATGTTTGTTGCTTAAATAAGATACCGCTGTTAAGGGCAATATCCCATTTTAACAAATCTCTTGTGGTACTGTAAATATTCTTGTCGCCATAAACTGCATCCAGAAACATCATGGGCTCCAGGCGATTGTTGTATTTGAAAGAGGGCAGGACTTTTTCTGTTTGGTTGATGTCAAATACAAAGCTGTTCATCATGCCAATGGGAGCAAAAAAGGTTTGATCCATATAAGCAGCAAAGCTTTTACCAGATACCTTTTCGACAAGGATGGCGAGGATGGCATAGTTGGTATTGCAATAGTCAAAATACGCATTGGGTCTGCCAATTTTTAACCTTGATCTGTTGGCGATCAAGAGGTTCAACATATCATTGTTGTGAAGGTATTTTTTTTTGTTCCAGCCAACCTGCTCTGCGAAATAAACATAATTTGGGAGACCTGAACGGTGACTCAGTAAATTCCTGACAGTGATTTGTGTAAAAGGGAAACCAGATAAATACTTGCTGACTTTCTCATCAATATCAATCTTGCCATCTTCCCATAATTTAAGCACAGCCATGGCGGTGAAAGTTTTGGAAACAGATGCCAGATGAAACGAAGTGGCTGAATCAATTGCTTCTCCTTTGATGACTTCTTTAAGTCCCGCATATTCCTCAAAAACAATTTTTCCATTGTGGGCTACCAGCATGGCCCCATTGAATCTTGTACGCACGAGGCTTTCTTCAAAAAATTTGGCAGATGACTTTCTCAGCGACTCCTCCGTACTGTTCAAACTGACTGTAGGAGGAATCTCTATTTTTTCAATGGCTCCTTTTTTTGTAGACCCAGATATACCCAGGAAATAATTCTCAATAAAATAGAACAAGCTTGAAAAAGCAAAGAAAAGCGCAAGGAATACTTTGATTTTCAACATCTGGGGTCTTAAATTGGAATAGGG
>JAJTFY010000126.1 GCA_021299175.1 Chitinophagaceae bacterium | reverse complement strand
TCGACAACAGGGTCCGAAAGGCCAATTTATATACAGCCATTGATGCAGTGAAATTGCGGTTTGGGAAAAAATCCTTGGGAAGAGGAAGGTAAAATAAAAGTCTACTTATTTAGTAGGGTAATTAATTATGCTTATATTTGCTGTTTAAAATCCATCAACATGTCAATACATTTAGGTGATACAGCACCCAATTTTACTGCTGAAACAACAGAGGGAACAATTGACTTTCATGCATACCTGGGAGACAGTTGGGGGGTATTGTTTTCGCATCCTGCCGATTTCACACCCGTGTGCACCACTGAGCTGGGCCGAACTGCCTTGCTCAAAGAGGATTTCGCCAAAAGAAATGTAAAAGTGCTGGCACTTAGCGTCGATCCATTGGACAAGCATCTCCAATGGGTAAAAGATATCAATGAAACCCAGCATTGTACGGTGGATTTCCCCATCATCGCTGATGAAAGCCGTGAAGTGGCTACCCTTTATGACATGATCCACCCTAATGCATCTGCTACTTTTACCGTTCGGTCCCTTTTCATCATCGGACCCGATAAAAAGATCAAGCTTTTCATCACCTACCCAGCTTCAACAGGAAGAAATTTTGTGGAAGTGCTGAGGGTGATTGATTCGCTGCAACTTACTGCAAATCATAGTGTTGCCACTCCTGCAGATTGGAAAGAAGGGGAAAATGTCATTGTTGTTCCTGCCATCTCCACTGAGGATGCCATACTGAAGTTTCCCAAGGGTGTCGATGTCATAAAACCATACCTCCGATATACGCCACAGCCATAATAAGAAGGGGTTATGGGCCCCGGAATTTTAATTCTCTCCCTATAATCTGCCAAACCCCTCAAGGAATCATTACCTTTGCGGCATGTCTAAGCAGAACATCCGCAGCTTCAGTAAGGAAGAAATCGGAGAATACCTTGAATCAATCGGGGAAAAAAAATTTCGTTTGCAGCAAATATGGGAATGGTTATGGCAGAAACATGCTTTTGATTTCCAGTCCATGTCCAACCTCTCCAAAGAGCTGAGGGCCAATCTCGAAGAAAAATTTACACTTCCCTCTCTTTCCGTTGATACAACCCAGGTGAGTGAGGATGGAACAGTGAAATCTCGTTTCAAGACCCATGATGGCTTCAAGGTTGAGGGCGTTTTGATTCCTACCGCTGAAAGGCTTACCGCCTGCGTTTCCTCACAGATTGGTTGCAGTCTGAGTTGCAAGTTCTGTGCAACCGGTTTCATGGAAAGGGAAAGAAACCTTTCTTTTGATGAAATTTACGATGAGGTTGTGCTGCTCAATCAGCAGGCCATGCGTATTTACAATAAGAAATTGACCAATATTGTTTTCATGGGGATGGGTGAGCCATTGCTCAACTACAAGAACGTGCTGAAGGCCATTGAAAGGATCACCGCACCGGATGGATTGGCCATGGGTTCCAGAAGAATTACCGTTTCTACTGCTGGGGTTTCCAAAATGATCCGTCAGTTGGGGGATGATCAGGTCAAGTTCAAGCTGGCCGTTTCATTGCATGCGCCGAACGACAAAAAGCGCAATGAAATCATGCCCATCAATGAAACCAACGAGCTGAAATCATTGATTGATGCGTTGAACTATTTCTACAAACAGACCAAAAGTGAGATCACATTCGAGTATATCCTTTTTGATAATTTCAATGACTCACTGGAAGATGCCGCGGAATTGATGAAGATATACAGGCAGGTGCCTGCAGACCTGGTCAACATCATAGAATACAATCCCATTGAATTTGCCCGGTTCAAGAAACCCAGCGAAGAAAAAACCGAAGCCTTCATGCAGTTCCTCGACAAGAACCGCGTGAACGCCAGGTTGCGCAAGAGCCGTGGAAAGGATATTGACGCAGCCTGCGGTCAACTCGCAAATAAATAATATCCTCCCTTATTCTATACCCCTCATCCCTTCACCCTCATCCCTTCACCCTCATCCCTTCACCCTCATCCCTTCACCCTGTTGTAAAACAGCAAAACAAAAAGCATGAAACGTACAGACAATTTCTCCAAGTTCGCAGCCAGGAAAAGCAATGCAGCCATCAAAGAAGAATTCCGTCAGGAGAAAAAGAAATTCAAAAAAGAAAGGTCAGAAGCCATAGAAAAGAAAAAGCTGGAATTGCGCAAAGCAGCAGCTGCAGACAAGGATGTTTCGAAAAACCGTTCTGAATCCAGTGATCTTCGTCCTGCCATTACCGTGAGGAAGCAAGACAAGACAATGCCCCTCAACAAATATGTGGCCCATTGCGGAATCTGCTCCAGGAGGGATGCCGTTCCTTTGATCAAGGAAGGCAAAATGCGCGTGAATGATGTGGTGATCCTCGAGCCTGGTTTCAAGGTCAACCCCAATGATGTTGTCACTTTCGCAGGAAAGAAAATACTTCCCGAAAAAAACCTGGTCTATATTTTATTGAACAAGCCCAAAGATTATATCACGACGCTTGATGATCCAGAAGGGCGGAAAACCGTGCTTGATCTGCTTCGAGGAGTAACTGCCGAAAGGATATTTCCTGTGGGAAGACTTGACCGCAACACAACCGGTGTTTTGTTGCTGACCAATGACGGTGACCTCACCCAAAAACTATCGCACCCATCTCACGAAGTGAGAAAAATATACGAGGTAAAACTCGACAAGCCCCTGGGCAAACTTGATTTCGAAAGGATTCTGAACGGGCTTGATCTGGAGGATGGATTCGTTAGAGCAGACTCCCTTGCATACACTGACCCCAAAGACAAATCCATCATTGGCATTGAGTTGCACAGTGGAAGGAACCGTATTGTAAGGCGTATGTTTGAATCACTGGGATACGACGTCAGAAACCTGGACCGTGTGATGTTTGGAAACCTCACCAAGAAAAATGTAGAACGCGGCAAATGGCGTTATCTGGTGGAAAAAGAAATCAGGTTGCTGAAGTTCATGAACAGCTCTTTCATCAAAAAAACTCCGGAAGATCCTGAAGAGAAAACCCTTGTGAAACGTGGTCAGGCTGCAACTGAAAAGACCGAGAAAAAAGAAAAGCGGGATCTGGCTATACCTTCACGGCCCGAGGAAAAAGAAAAGCGGGTGGAGATAAAAAAGCCATCTGCCGCAAGAAAGCAGACGGAGGGAAGGCATAAGCCGACCGTTCAAAAGGGTGGCGTAAAGAGGGTCATGCGCTCCAGGACTAAAAAATAATTTTACCCGATGCAGACCGCACCTGAAATTATTTACAAAGATGCCGACCTGATTGCGATCAACAAGCCATCGGGTTGGTTGTCCATACCGGACAGGCATGATGCTGAATTGTATTCTGTGAAATCCTGGTTTGAGGCCAAAGGAGAAAAAATATTCATTGTGCACCGCATCGACCGCGATACCAGCGGACTGCTCTTGCTGGCAAGGAATCCTGAAGCACACAAATACTACAATACCCTGTTTGAGCAACGCACCCTCAAGAAAACCTATTACGGGTTGGTCGTGGGCAGCGTTGCTGAAGACCAAGGCGTTTATGACCAGCCGATCGAACAGCACCCAACCTTGTTGGGAAAGATGCGGGTCGGAAGAAAGGGAAAACCAGCCATCACCCATTATACGGTGGAAGAAAGGTTCAGGGGATTCACATGGGTGAAATTCCAGATTGAGACAGGAAGAACGCACCAGATCCGTGTACACCTCTACAATGCAGGACATTCGCTTGTTTGCGATCCGCTGTATGGAAAGCCTGATCCTATATTGCTTTCTTCATTCAAGAAGAAATTCAACATGTCTCAGAAAGATGAAGAAGAGCGACCCTTGCTTTCAAGATTGGCGCTCCATGCCTATAGTGTGGATTTGATCGATCGAAAGGGTGAGGCCCATGCATTCGTGGCCCCCTTGCCTCGCGACCTTGATGCTACTTTGAAGCAGTTGAGAAAATGGGGTTAATGGTTTGAGGTTTTATTACTTCAACTGTAAACTTTTTTAGGACGATTCGCAAAAACTCCCCTCCTGGACAGGAGGGGAGGCACGAAGTAGGCTGCACCGAAGGTGCAGACGAATGAGTGCCGGGGTGGTGGAAGCATACTTGCAGCGGAATATTGAATTTGTTTTGGAAATTCAACAGGTCAGCTTCCCAATCCCTTCAAGAGTTCATCCATTTTCACTTCCGTTTGCTTCCCGGATGCAAGCTCTTTCACCAGTGCTGTTCCTGCTTCTATTTCCTTTGATCCGATGATCACAACAAAGGGAATGTTTTTTCGCTCTGCATATTTGAACTGCTTGTCGAATTTTGCTTGCTCGTGGTAAATCTCACAAGAGACGCCTTTGCTGCGCAGCTGTTCTGCAACGCCAAGCACATGCTGCTGTTCCTCCATCCCTGTATTGAAAAACAAGGCCGTTGTTCCTTTCTGGATGCTTTCTGGGAATGCTGTCAATTCTTCCATCACATCATAAATCCTGTCTACGCCAAAAGAGATGCCTACACCGGCAATGCCCTTCACGCCAAACAATCCTGTGAGGTCGTCATACCTGCCACCGCCGCCAATGCTGCCCATTTGTACACCCAATGCCTTCACTTCAAAAATTGTTCCGGTATAGTAATTGAGCCCGCGCGCCAAGGAAAGATCTACAAGCAATTGGGGACCAGCAGAGGCAGTACTTTGGATTGCGTTGAACGAACTGAGAATGGTCCGTAATTCATTGATGCCCTCTTTGCCCAAGGGAAGATGGCTGAACATGTCTTCCAGCTGTTTGAGTTTTTCTTCATTATTTCCTGCAATTGAAATGAAAGACTCAACAGCATCCACCTGTTCCATGGTTAGTCCTTTGCCAATAAGTTCATCCTTCACTTTTTCCATGCCAATCTTGTCAAGCTTGTCAATGGCAATGGTGATGTCCATCATCATG
>JAJTFY010000125.1 GCA_021299175.1 Chitinophagaceae bacterium | reverse complement strand
TCGTTGCTGAATTTTTTGGAGAGCACGGGAAGAATATCCCTTGTGATGACAGCCGCCACTGTATTGACATCAGAAGAGGTCATGCCCATGGTTGCAGCAAACAAGGAGGCGATGACCAGGCCTATCATGCCTGTGGGAAGCACCTCAAGCATTAGCCAACCATAGGATTCTGAGGGAACGGTTGCCGCAGGAAGCAAGAGGGGTGCAGCCCACATGGGAAAGAACAAAATCAGGGGCCATATCAAATACAACACACCGGAAAGCCAGGCGGCTTTGGAGGCCTCTTTTTCTGTGGGCGAAGAAATGTATCGGGTGGCCAGGCTCCAGCTGCCTCCATTGTAACTCAGGAAATAAAGGAAGAACATGACCAGCACAAATCCT
Organism: Chitinophagaceae bacterium; assembly: GCA_021299175.1. Classification (GTDB taxonomy): domain Bacteria; phylum Bacteroidota; class Bacteroidia; order Chitinophagales; family Chitinophagaceae; genus Pollutibacter. The sequence goes on along the minus strand of JAJTFY010000125.1, from coordinate 5,391 downwards.
ACAGAGTATGGGTCATTGAACAATGCATGGTGTTGTGGCGGAAGCTGTTTCCAGATACCCGTGATAGAATCTGTTCCACCCAGCCTGTTCACCACCAGCACAAACATCACGATACCACCCAGCACCTGCACAATGAACTGGATAAAATCTGTGACAATCACTCCCCATAATCCTCCAAACGTAACATAGACAAGGGTTACAACGCCTGATACCAGGATGCCTGTTTCCATGGGGATGCCTGCAACCACTTTGAGCAGGATGCCAATCGCAGCCCATTTTGCACCCACATCAAAAACCTTGAGCAGCACACCATTCCAGGCCACCACCTGCTGGGTAAGCAGGTTGTACCGGATGCGGAGGTATTCCAGCGGAGACTGAATCTGCAACTGTTTGCGCAACCGCACCCAATAGACCGGAAAGATTCCTGCGGCACCAATGATTACGACCCCTACAGGCAATGCCCACCAGACATAGATGGTAAAACCGTGTGTGAAAGCAACTGCCGCATAGGCAACAAATACCGCACCGCTGTGCCCGGAAACATGGTGAGAAATTCCGGCCAGCCACCAGGGCAGTTTGCCCCCTGCAACAAAATAATCCTCTGCACTTTTGCTGCGGTAATAAGACATGATGCCTATCACCAACATGCTCAGAAAAAACAAGCCGATGACTGCAAGATCGATTAAATGTAACTGCATGAAAAAGGCCCAGGCCGTTTGATGAATTATGCTTTTAAAGATAAAGCATATCACCTTCGTATCCCGGAAAAAGTTTGGCCGTATCCACCACATTGAGGTGCTTTTTTGCCACCGCACCAAACACCGATCGGAAGTCTGTTGTCACCGGCAGATCCCTGTTGTCTTCCAGCGAAGCTTTGTCTAAAGCACCCATCTTGTGGTATACTTTTCCGCCCCGAACATCATTGCCCAATACAAAAAGACAGCTTGCCCTTCCATGGTCTGTTCCGCCGGTTCCGTTCTGGTGAACTGTTCGACCAAACTCAGTCATGGTCATCACCGTGACATCATCCTGGTAACCTTCCATGTCTTTCCAAAATGCAGCAATGCTGTCTGAAAAATCTTTCAGGTTTCTGGCAAAGGATCCATTGGTTGTACCCTGGTTGAAATGTGTATCCCATCCTCCGGATTCAGCAAAAGCCACCTCCATTCCGATGTTCATCTTGACCAGCATGGCAATTTGTTTCAAGGATTTTCCCAAGGGAGAATTGGGATAGATGGCTCCGGATACAGGGGTATAATTTTTAACCAATTTGAGGTCCAGCATTTGCATGGCCTCAAAACTTTCCTTGCCCGATTGCTTCAACAATTGGTTGGAGGTCTGGTCGTACAATTGTTCAAAAGAATTGGCAGCCATATTGCCTGCGAGCGGATTGCCTTTCATCTGGATCATGAACTCCTCGAGGTTGTTGATGGCGAGCGCATCATGATCACCCTGCATGGCCCTGGGCAATGCAGCAGTAAGGCTGACGGCGCTGAAAGGTGTGGCGTCATGGCCCGTAAGCCCCACTGCCCTGTTCAACCATCCGCTGGCCGTGCTTTTGCTGTTGGGCGTTCCGCTTTCCATATAATCCTGCGCATCAAAATGGCTTCTTGTTTTGTTGGGACTGCCCACACCATGCACAACCGCCATGCGGCCTTCTGTAAAATAGGTGGACAGTGAACCCAATGAAGGATGCAGGCCAAATTTTCCATCCAGGTCAAAAAGCTTTCCTTCAGTTTGGGCTGGGCTCATGTATAAACCCGGACGCAGCAATTTTAGGTTTGGATCGGCATAGGGGGTCACGGCCATCAGTCCATCCATCGCGCCCCTTTGAAAAATACAGACCAGTGTTTTTGCTTTTTTATAGGGCGGGATGATTTTCCGCTCACCAGCAGCTGCGGCAATGAAGGAGGGAATACCACCCAATCCTGTGGCAAAAACTGCCATAGCACCTGATTTCATGAATGCTCTTCTGTTGGCCATGGCAAGTAATTATTTTCGTTGAAACTCTGGTGAACCAATAATGATGCCCACCACATGGGCCACCTGTCCTGAAACAGCTGCTTCCATAGCAGGAATTTTTTTCCCTTCCCCCTTTCCCTTCCCTTTGCTCCGTGCCATGACATCACCCATCATGTCAGCCCCTCCAGTCATGTCTTCCTGAGTGGTTGATGCGGATTGCGTTGAAGCCAATGCCTTGTCCAACCTGGATTGCAGGGATTCATCGCGCACAAGATTTGTGAGGCGATTTATGTTTTCGGTTTGATTTCTCCCTGGCAACAAAATGGCACTGTAGGTCTTTAGTGCATCTTCTATACTTTCAGGTTCATGGTTGTTGTTCAATGCGAGGAGATTCACTGCAACACCCGGAATGCGTTGTGCACCGATGGCCAAACCAAAATTCATCCTATTCAACAGGGATCCGGTATTGACCCAAAAAGAAGCCTTGTCGGGGAAGCCTGTTGGGGCAGCATAACTGTAGATTTTTTGTCCCATCCTGGCACACCAGTCATTGAGCTGGTTGGTATTTCTCAGATCTGCATTGGTGGCCCTGATGGCACTCACCACCAATTCAAAAGGTGATTTTATTTTACTGCGCAAGACTTCCTTTTTCCAAAACTCCCGGCTGTTGAGCATGGCAATCATCGTCTGTTTGATATCTCCTCCGGATTGGGTGAAAACAGCTGCCATGGCTGTAACCAGCGCAACAGAGGGTGTATCAGACACAAACCGGGTGGCTATTTTTTTACAGATGAATCTTGCTGTAGAAGGATGGGAGGCCAATTGGTGCAGGACTTCCAAACCTTCATTCAACCCCCCATTCGATGTATATTTTTTTCCGAGCACGGTTTTCTCACCTTGGTCATGTCGTACAGCCAAGAAAAGAAAATCACCTTCCGTTGTTGCCATGTTCTTGCCCAGTCTTGACTGCTGCAGTTTGGATAACCTTCCACCATATCCATCTTTCATCATTGGCCTGACCGTCCATCCTGTCAATGCCCTGGCCACTTCGGTTACATCTGCCTGCACATATCCACCATCCACACCAAGGGTATGCAGTTCCATCACCTCTCTTGCATAATTTTCATTCAACCCTGCTGCTCTCTTCAATTTGCTGTTGGCCGGTGCCATTTTTTTGATGCGCTGGTTCATCTGATTGTTGTCGCTTCCGCTGCTGGCATTGTCGAGGTAAAAAAGCATGGCAGGATGTTGTGCCGTAGCCTTCAGCAGTGATTCAAATTTTCCCAGGGTATGTGGACGGATGGCATCCCTTTCGTAAGTGAGCACAAAAGGCTGAGATTGTCCTTTGGTTACAGACACATTGAAATGATTGAACCAGAAATCAGTCATCAATTCCTGCAACTGGTTTTCACTGTATACTGCCCTGATCAGTTTTTGGGCAAAGAGTTGCCTGTTCAGTTCTTGGGGAGGCTTAAGCCCTTGTTGCTGCATCAGTTTCAACACATCTTTTCTGTAATCTGCCTTTTCCAGTTTGGCCATGGAGTCCCTGCTGAGGGTGCCATTCTTTTGCATCATCCGCAACACCTGACCCGCATTGAGATAGCGGTTGACAATGGTTTCATTGTCCAGCGACAATGCATCAAAATCGGATAATCTTTTTTCAACCTCAGTTCCAGGCAATGATTGCCCGAGTTGCTGCTGAACCCATTTCTCGAGGCCCATGGACAATAGCTTTTCTGCCTCGCCGGGCCTGCCACCAAAACTCAGTCTGCTCAAAAGATGTTCCGCCGCTTCGCGCTCGCTGAGGCCCTCTTTTCGGTAAGGCATTTGAAGGCGTTGCTCAGTGCTGAATTCTACAACAGAAAAAGCCAGCGAGATGAAAATAAATATCAAAAGGAAATAACGCATCGTTATCAATTGAAATGATAGGACTGAAGATACATGGATTGGTTTAATATAAAACTACCACATAAATGAACTAAATTGGAGCATGCGTTTTTTTCAGCTGATGGTGTTGTCGAATTTTATCTTTTCATTGGGATTTGCCCAAGCGCCAATGGAAGTTCCATCCTCCTATACCATCTTCAAAACCTCAACGCCCCCAACCATCGATGGTAAAATTGAAAAAAAAATTTGGGCCAATGCAGTTTGGTCAGAACCATTTGTAGATATTTTGGGAAGAAATAATCCAAGACCCCCATTGGAGACCCGTTGCAAGATGCTCTGGGATGACCAGTACCTCTACATTGCGGCAGAGCTTATAGAGCCTGACATTTGGGCCACTTTGAGCAAGCGAGATGACATCGTATACAACGACCATGACTTCGAAGTATTTTTGGATCCCAACAACGACGGAGAACAATATGTTGAGATTGAAATCAATGCGTTGGGAACGGTGATGGACCTTTTCATGAACAAGCCGTATAAAAAAGGCGGAGGGTTTGATCTTGACAACAATACAGACCGCGATGAAAAATGGACCCTGGAAATGGCCATTCCGTTTGAGGCCCTGAAAAGGGAAGGCAGGATCAGCCATCCTGTTGATGGAAGCACATGGCGCATCAATTTTTCAAGAGTGGAATGGCCCAACGAAAAAGATGGACTGACCTACAAAAGAAAGAAGGCTGAACAGGGCAAGAGAACAAGAGAATTCAATTGGGTATGGAGCCCCACCGGTGTCATCGACATGCACCTTCCTGCAACATGGGGCTACCTGCATTTCAAAAACTAATTAAAATATCAATCCATGAGAAGATCATTCATCAAAGCCGGTTTATTGGGTGCTGCAGCGCCCCTGCTGAACACCATAAGCTCTCCTGTCAGTGCAACTGAGAAAAAAATTCCTGCAAAACACTGGGTCTGGATCAACCCCAACCACAAGCAAGAAACTGCCGATATCATCCGGGAATATACTGCCCTCAAAGACGCAGGCATCAAAGGAATTCTCTTCGAATCCGACAGCGAAAAACATTACCGCGAAGCCAAAAAACTTGGCATTGAGGCACACCGCTGGAACTGGACCATGAACAATGGTTCCAGGGAATTGCTGGCCAATCATCCGGAATGGTATGCCGTTTCAAGGGATGGAAAATCTTGTGCCACCCATCCGCCCTATGTTGGATATTACCGTTGGCTTTGCCCTTCCAAGCCTGAGGTGATTGCCTTTCTGGTGAAAGAGGCCGAACAGATTCTTTCCAAAGATTATATTGATGGATTACACCTGGACTATATCCGGTTCTGCGATGTGGTGCTGCCATTGAACCTCTGGAGCCAGTACAAGGTTGATCAGCGGACCGAGATGGCGGAATACGATTTCTGTTATTGTGAAACCTGTCGTGCCAAATACAAAGCAAGGGCCGGGAAAGATCCGCTTGAACTCAAGTATTCTGATGAGGTGCTTTCCTGGCGATTGTTCCGGTACGAGGCCAT
>JAJTFY010000124.1 GCA_021299175.1 Chitinophagaceae bacterium | reverse complement strand
TTCCAATTTAAACCATTGTTGCCCTAACTTTGTTGCCTTGATAATGAATTACATGAATGATCTCAATGGATTGTACGAAAAAGCACTGAACCTGGAGTTTTTAACAGCAGAAGAAGGACTTTTTCTATTCAAGGAAGCGCCCCTGACCAACCTGATGCATGTGGCTGATGAACTCAGGAAAAAGCAGGTGCCCCACGGAAAAGTAAGCTGGCAAATCGATCGCAACGTGAATACCACCAACGTGTGCATCGCGAATTGCAAGTTCTGCAACTTCTACCGCATACCCGGCCATGCAGAGGCCTATATCACCACCATGGATACCTACCGGGAAAAAATCCGGGAGACCCTCAAGTGGGGAGGAGACCAGTTGCTGCTGCAGGGCGGCCACCATCCGGACCTCGGACTCAAATACTATACCGATACCTTCAGCGCCATCAAGGCTGAATTCCCAGAAATCAGGCTGCATACCCTCGGGCCACCCGAGGTGGCGCACATTGCCAAGCTGGAAAAAATGACCCACCACGAAGTGCTTTCTGCCCTCAAAGCGGCCGGCATGGATTCCCTTCCGGGAGCAGGAGCTGAGATACTGGTAGAAAGGGTAAGGAGATTGGTGAGCAATGGAAAATGTGGCGCACAAGAATGGTTGGATGTGATGGCGGCAGCACACCAGCTCAACATCACCACATCCGCCACCATGATGTTTGGGCATGTTGAAACACTGGAGGAGCGATTTGACCACCTGATCAAAATCCGCGAGGTTCAGTCCAGAAAACCTGAAACCGCCAATGGATTCCTGGCCTTCATTCCATGGACCTTCCAGGATGTTGATACATTACTGACCAAGATCCGTGGCGTGCAAAACCTGACCACAGGAGAAGAATACATCAGGATGATTGCCATCAGCCGGATCATGTTGCCCAACGTCAAAAACATACAAGCCTCCTGGCTGACCGTAGGTAAAAAGGTTGCTCAAATTTGTTTGCATGCAGGTGCGAATGATTTTGGAAGCATCATGCTGGAGGAAAATGTGGTCAGTGCAGCTGGTGCACCCCATCGCTTTACGTACAAGTCGATGCAGGATGCCATCCGCGAAGCGGGATTTGAACCACAGCTCCGCAACCAGGAGTATCAGTGGCGCGAATTGCCTTCCAATATCGAAGAGCAGGTGATCAATTATTAGCGCAATGGTTGTAAGTTGTAGGCTCAAACGATTTGATCATCCCAAGAATTTACAACATACACGATCAGGCCATCACCATTGAATTCTCCCAGGAAATCAGTGATGCAACAAACTTGCTTGTCATTGCGATGCAGCATGCCATAGAATCCAATCCCATCAAGGGCTTTGTGGAGGCAGTGCCCGCCTATGGCAGTCTGACGGTATACTTCAGTGACCAGGTTTCAGCAGCAACTGTTCGTGACTGGTTGTCTGATCTCAGTGCTCGGGTTTCCAACAACATCAACATTTCATTGACAACAAAAGGGAGACAGATCAACATCCCCGTTTGTTACGACCCATCGCTTGGCACTGATCTTGATTGGGTTGCTGCACACCTGAACCGCTCGATGGAAGCCATCGTTGATTTACACACCTCCATTGCATACCGTGTCTACATGATCGGTTTCATTCCCGGATTTCCATACATGGGAACCTTGCCCTCAGCATTGGAAATTCCCAGAAAACAAACACCATCGATGAAAATTCCTGCAGGAAGCGTGGCCATCGCAGGAAAACAAACAGGGATCTATCCTGCAGAAGTGCCGGGTGGTTGGCAGGTAATTGGAAGAACACCTTTGAGGATGTTTGATCCATCCACAACACCCTGCAGTTTTTTGAATACCGGAGACATTGTGCAATTCAAACCCATCACCCTCGAAGCGTTCAATCAATATTCATGAGCATCACCATTCTCAAGCCCGGCATGATGAGCAGCCTGCAAGACCTTGGCAGGTGGGGCTTTCAGCAATTTGGTGTGCCCATCGGAGGAGCAATGGACAAGGTGTCGGCAACACTGGCCAATTACATTTGTGGCAATGATGAAAATGAAGCGGTGATTGAAATGACACTGCATGGAGCATCCTTCATGTTCAATGAGGCGGCCGTTTGTGCAATTGTTGGTGGTGGGTGCAAAGCATTTGTCGGTGATGATGAACTGCCCTTCAATCGTTTGCTTTGGATTCCTGCATTCAGCACGATCCGGACAACAGCCAGTGCTCAAGGGTGCAGGTCATATCTTGCGGTCAGCGGCGGATTCAAAGTCAAAAAAATCTTGGGGAGTGCATCAACCTATACACCATCAGGGATTGGTGGAATGGATGGAAGAAACCTCGCTACAGGAGACATGCTTTCGTTCAAACGTGAGCAGGATTTTCATGTTGTATCAACTTTAAAAATGCTTCCCAGCGGAATCGGCATTTCTCATTGGCATACAGCAGAGCTTGTTGAAGCAACACCTAATGTTGTAATAGTCCATGCCATCAAGGGGCCCGAGTTTGATTTGTTTAACAGCGCATCACAGGAAAACATTTTTAATTCCGAATTCATCATTTCATCTCAGTCCAACAGGATGGGATATCGCTTGGAAGGAAATAAATTTTCGTTGGAACGGAAAACAGAAATGGTCTCAACCGCAGTAACCACAGGCATTGTACAGGTTACCCACGAAGGCGATCCCATCATCCTGATGGCAGATGCACAAACCATCGGCGGTTATCCGCGCATTGCAAGAATCTGTGCGGCAGATATTCCGTTGCTTGCGCAAACAAGGCCTGGTCTAAAAATCCGATTCAATAAAATCAGTGAAGAAGAGTGTGCAGATCGCTGCAAAGAATTAAGCAGAAGCCTGAAAAGACTCAAGAACGGCATAGGTAAGCCAAGCTAAAATCAACCAGTGGCTTGCTCCAAGATTTCATGGTTCTCCAGGACCTGTTGATGGGCGCCATACAATCCAACATTGAAAATAGCATTGGCCAATGCCGAAGAACGGATGCTGTATTTATTTCCCAACAATTTTATCAAAGGATAAAGATGTTTCATGATCGTATATCCAATGTTGGGTTCTTTCCTCGCCTCATCGGGATAAATATAACCGGGTCTGAAACTGTAGAATGTCAATTCCAGTTTTGCGATCTGATTTTCTGCCATCCCCTTGTATCGGGCAAATGAAGTCCTGCTTTTTTCTGTTCTGTCGGCACCTGCACCACTCAGCAAACAGTATGTTGCATTCGGGCTTTTGCTTTCCAGCATCCTGGCAAACGCAACGGCATAATCAACCGTAACTTTCTTGAACAATGGATCAGTGACTTGTCCAGTATAAACCCCCAAACAAAAAAACAACACATTGACATCGGTAAAATATCCTTCAAGTCCTTCAAGGTTTTCAAAATCTTCTATCACAATCTCAGTGAGCTTGGGATGTATGATGCCTGATGGTTTTCTGACAAAACTCCTGACAGATATTATTTTTTCATTTGGCCAGTTCATCAACGAGTTTATCGAGATAGCGAACCTGTTGTGTAAGGGGGTGCTCAATTTCTTCCACGCGATAGCCGCAGATCAGGCCCGTGATGAGGTATGCGTTGGGATGCAGTGTGGCCTGTTGGAAAAAAGTTTCAAAATTCACACCATCATTGATCAACTCTTGAAGCTTTTTGATGTCGTACCCGGTTAGCCATGTAATTACCTGGTCAAGCTCATCTTTTGTTCTGCCTTTCTTTTCAACCTTTGCGAGGTATAAAGGATAGACAGATGAAAATTTCATTTGGGCAATGCGCTCTTGTTGGGCTGCTGGGTTGTTCATCTGTTCACAAAAATATACCTAAGCTTTATGATGAACAACAGCATTTTATTTCAACATGCGTCAAAGACGGGCCAATCAATGATTGATTTATTCTTTCCACTCTACGGCAACAATCACTTCATTTTTTCTTCCAATCAATTGATAAGGCGGATTGTAACCCAGGTACCTGTAATGGCCGATGGGTTTTATGCCTTTTTCTTCCAGTGATTTTTTGAGTTGCTCGGCATATTTGCTGATGGTTTCGTCATTGGCATACCCACCAAATTCAATGGCAGCAGCATATTCACTGGGAGATTCATGTATTTCGACCTTTGCGTCGTTTGGACGTGGAAGGCTTTTGATATCATATTCAGATGGCATCACAAAACTCATGGAAGACCCATCCTGATTGATGTCCATGTGTACGGGGGATGTCATCGCAATCTTGGCAGACGTTTCATTGTTACCGAAAATATATCCTGCAATTTTTCTGAATCCACTACCGGAAAGTTCCCTGTAGTTTTTTGCCGATGACCGGATGGTCGCAAAAGTGGCAGGAGGATAGAACCGAACTTCAAAACCGCTTTCTTTTTTCACGACCCAGTATTTCTGCTTTTCAATATTTGAGGTGGATATGGCCATAAAAGATTGGAATGCGACGAGAACAACAAAAATGACCAAAAGGGTGATCAACATTTTTTTCATGTCAAGGTATTGATATTAAAACACAAAATAGTCTATAGATGTTCAATTGGTTTGGCTTTTTGAGATTTATCATAGTTTTTCACTTACACCCTTTCCCCTCATCCCTTTCCCCTTTCCCCATTGCATTCCCCAGAACTTACCCGAACTTTGCAAAAAATACATGCCATGGCAAAAACGATTTTACACAAGGCAGACAGCAGGGGACATGCCGACCACGGCTGGTTGAAAAGCTTTCACAGTTTCAGCTTTGCAGGATATTACAATCCCGAAAGAATGCATTTTGGTGTATTGAGGGTATTGAATGATGATTGCGTGAATGGTGGCATGGGATTCGGAAAACATCCACACGACAACATGGAAATCATCAGCATACCGCTGGAGGGAGACCTGGAACACCAGGACAGCATGGGAAACACAACAGTGATCAGAAAGGGAGATATTCAGGTGATGAGTGCGGGCACAGGTGTCTACCACAGCGAATACAACAAAAACGCAAACGAGCCCGTCAAGTTCCTTCAGATTTGGATCTACCCCAACAAGAAAAATGTCAGCCCACGGTATGACCAGATCACACTGAATGAATCAGAAAGAAAAAACAAATTCCAACAGGTGCTCTCACCCAACAGCAATGATGAAGGGGTATGGATTCACCAAGACGCTTGGTTCCATTTGGGAACATTCGACAATGGCATTTCAACAAAATATGCCATCAAAAAACCAGGAAACGGGGTCTATGCTTTTGTGCTCAAAGGAACATTCAATCTTGATGGCATTGAGATAACAAACCGCGATGGGCTGGGCATCTGGGAGACAGAAGATTTTATGTTGACCTCTTCAGAAGAGGGATCAGAGATTTTGTTGATGGAGGTGCCGATCTAACTTTCGTTGCTAAGCAATTAAACTGTCTATGCATCATTTCGGTTATTACTTTTTTTCTATTATTGAGAAAAAGATTCATTATCAATAATATTTAAGTGACATTTGATTAGGAGAAATATCAATCCTATCTTTAAGAAGTTTATATTTCAACAATGGAAGTTCATCATCCCCATCATCCAACACATAAAAAAGCATGGAAGGAATACATCACAGAGTTCGTGATGTTGTTTGCTGCAGTTACCCTTGGTTTTTTCGCAGAAAATATTCGCGAAACACAAATTGAAAAACACAGGGAAATCTCCTACCTAAAAAATGTACACGAAGATTTACTGCTCGATTTTCAATCCACTGATTATGTAGTGCGCTCTAATGAGACGAGGCTAAAAAATCTTGATACGCTTTTTCAAAAGCTGAACAATCAATCGATCACCAACGAAGAGGTTTATTATTACGTTAGAAACTTGGCCCTCCGAGCTACATTCGAAAGTTCTCGTATTGGATTTGATCAGATCAAATCAGCCGGTGGATTAAGAATGGTTAGAAATAAGACAATCAGTTCAGGAATTCAGGAATATGAACGCATGCTCAGCTCTATAGACAAACTGGAGGAGCTGCGGGAAAGAACACTTGAAAAAGGTCGTTTCAAAATGGCAGAAGTTATGGATGCGGGTATTCTATATGAAATGTCTATCCATCAAATAGGGGATGGCATCATGCGATTTCAGCCACCGGCGAAGGCAGATGACATCACCCAAAAAAACAAAACTTCCCTTAACGAACTGCTAAATCTTGTTTCAATAGGATTGAATACCAATCGCTACCTGAATGCAAAGCTTAAAGAGCTAAAAAAAATCGGAGAATCGCTCGATGCAGCCATCATCAAGGAATACGGCAGTGAAATGCATTGACCATGTGACCAAAATCACATACCATCCTTTCGAATTGATTTATATTTAGTTCATTATAAGCAGAGCCAATGAACAATTCGAAACAAAACTGGATCATCTATTCAATTACCATTGCACTTGTGCTATCCATCTCCGTACAAACCATTGAATTTGTCAACAAACCCAAAACGGAAATACCTGCTCTCACTAGTGAAGGATGGATGGCACCTAGTTTGTTCACCGACAGGTCTGTGCAGGGTGAAGAGAGAGCACTGGTGATTTATGGAGAAGAACTAATTGCCAATACATCCAGATACTTGGGACCCAATGGGTCCGTGGCACATGTCACCAACGGCATGAATTGCCAGAACTGTCACCTTAACGCAGGAAGAAAAACATGGGGAAACAATTACGGAGCGGTTGCTGCCAACTATCCGAAGTTTCGCGACAGAAGCGGATCCATTGAAACCGTTTACAAAAGGGTAAGCGATTGTATGGAAAGAAGCCTGAATGGCAGCGCCCTTGATAGCAACAGCCACGAAATGAAAGCCATGATAGCCTATATCAAATGGGTTGGATATGCGGTTCCAAAAGATAGCATTCCGAAAGGCTCTGGCATAAAACCTCCCGAATACCTTGATCGTGCAGCCAGTCCGGAAAAAGGCCTGGTGGTGTATACTGCAAAATGCCAGAGTTGCCATGGCGCCAATGGCGAAGGGCTGATGGCAGCAGACGCACAATCATATACCTATCCTCCGCTTTGGGGAGAACACAGCTACAACAATGGGGCTGGACTTTTTAGGCTCTCGCGTCTGGCTGGATATGTTCGCGACAACATGCCCTTCAATCAGGCAACACACAGAACCCCAGTTTTGACAGATGAAGAAAGTTGGGATGTTGCAGCATTCGTGAATTCCAGGCCCCGCCCCTCAAAAGACCTGAGCAAAGACTGGCCCAATATTTCAAAGAAACCCATTGATCATCCATTTGGCCCTTACACAGATGGGTTCACAGAAGAACAACATAAGTTCGGCCCTTTCAAACCCATTATTGAAGCCAGAAAAAAATAACCATGTCACACATCAACAATTGCTCCTGCAACTCCTGCCATGCAGCCGCCATCAGCAAGGCAGAAAAAGAAATGCATGTTGAGTTATCTGAAAACAGCAGAAGGGATTTTCTGAGAAGATCAACAAGGCTAGGATTGGGTCTCGGTATCGGCGGCGGGCTGATTGGATCGCCTGTTGCAGCATCAGCGCTCAACAACGAAGAATCTGCCTACAAAGAAAAATCCATGTCCAACAACAAGGCGGTTATCGATGGGAAAGCCACAAAGTTGACACTGCTGCATACCGCAGACATCCATTCACAACTCATGATTCATGATGAGTTTTTTATGGAAAAAGGCAAACCTGTTTTCAAAAAGCGGGGAGGATTTGCAACACTGAAATCCATGATCAATACCATTCGAAACCAAAACAAAGCGAATACATTATTGATTGATGGTGGCGATTGTTTTCAGGGAAGCGGTGTTGCTGCCATGAGTGAGGGCCGGGCCATCGTTCCACTCATGAACAATATCGGTTACGACATCATGTTGCCGGGCAACTGGGAAGTGGTATATGGTAAAGAAATGATGATGAAAGACATGTTCGCCTACGATGGTGTGAAAGTATGCGCCAACATGTTCCACGATACAAAAGATGAGATGAAAGGAGACCTGATCTTTCCACCGTATTTTGTAAAACATATTGCAGGCATCAAAATTGGTTTTATCGGATACAACGATCCGCTTACACCCAAGCGCCAATCTCCGGCCTACAGCGATGGCATCAAGTTTACCATGCCAGAAATCAATGTTTCAAAATATATAAAAATCCTGAAGGAGTATGAATTGTGTGATATGATCTTCCTCCTTACACACATGGGTCTGGCACAACAGGTAGGACTGGCCAATATTCCACAAGTAAAAGGCGTTGATTATATTTTGGGAGCAGATACACATGAGCGTGTGAGAACTCCCATACAAGGTGTGCACACAAAAGTTACAGAGCCTGGTGCGTTCGGATCGTTCATTGCAAAACTTGATATTGTTGTTGAGAACGGAATGGTCAAAGACCATACGTATCAATTGCTGGATGTTGATCCGCTTGTGTACAAGCAGGATGAGGAAATGAAACGATTGGTAGAAAAAGCACGTGAGCCCTATAAAAAAGAATTGAACCGTGTGATTGGAAAA
>JAJTFY010000023.1 GCA_021299175.1 Chitinophagaceae bacterium | reverse complement strand
TCTTCAATCACTGCCAAAGCCTCTTCCAACGCTTCACGGGTAGGGTTTTGGGACCGCGCATATTCATATCCCTTGTTCACTCCAGGCGCTTCCTGCACATAGGTTGACGTTTGGTAGATGGGTGTCATGATGGCCCCGGTACTCGGATCGGGATGGGCACCTGCGTGAATGTATTGTGTTGCTTTTTTCATTGAGCTATTTATGATGTAAAGATAGGTTGTTGGAAGTAGTCTGGTCTTATCTTTGCGGTATGCCGAATGTTTATTTCAAGTCGTCTGTACCGCCAGCATATGAGGCCATCAAGCACCATGCAACATCCTTGAATCTCGGGGAAAATGATCTTGTCATTCATGATTTTTATCATCGCGCACCAGGATCTTTGGTTGGTTTTTGGGATTCCTACAGGGAAAACAAATGGTTGAAAAAGTCAATCCAAACCACCGACAACGTTTTTGTATTCTCATCCAATACAAAAAAAGAAGTCCTGAAATATTTCCCACAGGTGAGGGACAAGATCAGCATTCTTGCCCCTGTTGCAGAAGATCTGTACAGGCCAACAGATGAAGATGCCCGTGATGTAGTGCGTTATCAATTCACCCAGGGGGATGCATTTTTTCTATATCGCGGACCTGTTCACCCTGCAGCCAATATCATTGAACTGCTGAAAGGATTTTCCATTTTCAAAAAAAGGATAGGTAGCAACATGAAGCTTGTCTTGGCAGGACCGCAGGGACAATATTCTGCCAATATTCTCACAGACCTGGAATCCTACAAATACCGAAACGATGTTCTGTTGATGGACCATTTGCAGCCTTATGATGAGTCCTCCATCATCAGCGCAGCCTACGCCATGGTCCATCCCTGCCGCTATGAAAGGTTTGGCATTCCCGTTGTCAATGCGATGAAAGCAGGAGTAGCAGTGCTTACAGCTGAGAACAGCAGCATGGCTGAATTCACTGGCATGGCTGGAATGTTTTTCAATGAAAAAGATCCTCAAGACATTGGCGATAAACTCATCAGGATTTACAATGATGAACAGATGCGGTCTGAAATGATTGGCACAGGGCTCTTACCGTGATTGCAGGCTTATTGACTTTTTATCGGGCACCTTAATTTGATTGTTTGTAAGATTCACCAAGTCAATAGAACTTCGGATGGATTATTTAATCAAAATCAACCATTCCCCGAATTCATTAACTTTGCCATCAAATTGAATCAATGACACAGTCCACAATAGCCATCGATGTTACCCTCGACGACCAGAAAATTCCCCACCAGATCCTCTGGAACGCCAGCCAATCCTCCTCAGAAGAGAAGCAAGATGCAAAGGCCATCATGATATCTTTTTGGGATGGAAAGGAAAGGGCTGCACTGCGAATCGACCTCTGGACCAAAGAAATGATGGTGGATGAGATGGCTGATTTTTATTACCAGACGATGATGACCATGGCCGACACCTTTGATCGTGCCACACACCAAACAGCATTGGTTGGAGAAATGAAGGATTTTGCCAAGCAGTTTTACAACAAGTTCAAAAAAACCATGCAAGAACAACAGCAGGGTTGATTGCTGGATATTGAGGAGGAAGTCGAACCAGCTGAAGTCTAAACTTCAACCTCTTCAACTCCTTCAACTCCCTCAACCCTTACCCCCCTCATCCCTCATCCCTTAACTCAAATACAATGTCCCTCGAACTCACCATCAACGAAAACCTGAAAAAGGCCATGCTGGCCAAAGACGAAAAAGGCCTCCGCGCATTGCGTGCCATCAAAGCAGCCATCTTATTGGCAAAAACTGCCGAAGGTGCAGGCGAGACATTGTCTGAAGATGCTGAGATGAAGATCCTTCAGAAATTGGTCAAACAAAGAAGAGATTCCATCGACATATTTGAGCAACAGAACCGTGCAGACCTTGCGCAAAAGGAGAAAGAAGAAGTTGCGGTGATCGAACAGTATCTCCCGAAGCAACTCGATCCGGCTGAATTGAAAACCATCATTGCCGAAATCATCAAGACCCTGGGTGTGACCAATATCAGCGGGCTTGGACAAGTCATGGGAGTTGCTTCAAAACAGTTGGCCGGAAAAGCAGACGGGAAAGCTATATCTGCGATTGTAAAAGAGTTGTTGACCCCGCAATGATCATCGACATCATCCTCCTGATTCTACTCGCGCTGGCTCTTTACAAAGGATGGACCAAAGGCTTCATTATGGCCATATTTGTGTTCGTTTCTTATTTTGTAGCCCTTGCACTGGCATTTCATTTTTCAGGCACAGTGGAGGGCTATATCAAAACGCATTCCAGCAGCAATAGCCAATGGTTTTCATTTTTGTCCTTCATCCTGGTCCTGATTGCAGGCATCATTGCTGTAAGACTGGTAGGAAAGATCATCGAAAAATCAGCCGAGCTCATGTTGCTGGGCCTGGTCAACAAGTTGCTTGGTATCCTGGTCATGTGCGTTATTTATGTTACCTTTTTTGCCGTCACCCTGGTCTATTGCAACCGTTTCGGCCTGGTGGGCGATGGTCAGGCAACTGATTCCAAATCATTCAGTTATTTAATGCGTTATGGCCAATGGCTGGTCTTGCATTTCAGTGAGTGGCTACCAGCCCTCAAGAATTTGTTTAATGAAACCAGGGAGATGATTAAACAAAATTCGTAATCCTACTCGAATCAGCCATCCATTTCCACATGCCAAGTGGGTTATATCAGGCATTTTACTTTTCTTTGTCTGTGTTCAACCTAATTTTACCATTTTAATATCCTGTTTCGGAAATATATATGAGTCTACCATACGAAGTCAAAGAGGATGGAAAGTTCAAGTTTATTGAGGAAGGGCAGGGAGAACCCTTGATGCTTCTTCACGGTCTCTTTGGGGCCATGAGCAATTTTACAGGCATCATCAACCATTTTCGCCATACCCATCAGGTCATTGTACCACTTTTGCCATTGTTTGAGCTGGACCTGCTTCATACCACCGTTGGCGGGCTGGAAAAATACCTGACCAAATTCATTGATCACCGCGGTTACAGGGGTATACACCTGCTGGGAAACTCTCTGGGTGGCCATGTGGCACTGGTGCATGTCCTCAAAACTCCAGCCAAAGTAAAATCTTTGATCCTCACCGGAAGTTCCGGTCTTTTTGAAAATGGGATGGGCGATACCTATCCCAAGCGCGGCGATTACGAATACATCCGCAAGAAGACAGAAATGACTTTTTACGATCCCAATACGGCCTCCAAGGAATTGGTGGATGAGGTATACCAGATTGTCAATGAGCGGATGAAGACCCTGAAAGTCATCTCTTTGGCCCGCTCCGCGATCAAAAACAATCTTGGGGATGAGCTTCGCCAGATCAAATTACCCACTTTGCTGATCTGGGGCAATAACGATAGCATCACTCCACCTTTTGTCGGCCGTGAGTTCAATAAATTGATTCCCCACAGCGAGTTGCACTTCATTGATCACTGCGGACATGCCCCCATGATGGAGGTGCCAAACGAGTTTAACGTAATTCTTGCACAATTTTTACAAAAACTCGCGACAACTGCAGCCAATTAAGAGTAATATTGGTCTTTCAATATAGAACATGACCTATTGCAGCCAATTGCTTGAATCCTCCATGATCACCGTAGACCTCCACGATACGGTTAGCCATGCCATGGAAATGATGGATGAAGCCAAGCTTGAACATATCCCTGTCTTGGATGGTTTGCAATACCTTGGCATGGTAGCATTTGATGAACTGGAGGATTCAGAACCCAGTACCGAAGTCATTTCCATTCAACATCGTTTTATCAAACCCTTTGTGCGTACCGGAGACCATTTTCTGCAGGCACTCCGCGTGAGGTCTAAGTTTCATATTGATCAGGTTCCCGTGGTCAACGAAAACAATGAGTGGGAGGGTGTCATCGGTACTGCAAAAATGCTGGATCAAATTTCCCTTTTGTCTGGCGTCTCTTCAACAGGATCAATGATCGTGCTTGAAATGCCAGGACATGACTATGCGCCAGGAGAGATCAACCGGCTGGTGGAGTCAAACGATGCGATGATCATGCAATTGAATTCCATCCAGGATCAACATACAGGAATGATGCAGGTGGTGCTTCGCATCAACAAGGAAGAAATTTCTGATGTTGTAGCTACTTTCCAGCGGCACGAATACAATGTGCTCTACTACTACGGAGATGAATCCTATGATAATTCCCTGCAGAAGAACCTGGACCATCTGATGAATTACCTGAATTTGTAAGCCTCTTTGGGCGCTAACTGATCAACTCCATGATAATCCTGCGGAAGTTTTTTTCGCTATTGTTCATCTTCAATTGTTCGCTGCAAGCGCAGGAGCAGTCAGTTATTGAACACCAGGATCATCCCGTCTTGAAATCCTCGCATGTCATCATCCGAAACTTCATCATGCAGGGAAACAAAAAGACCAAACCCTATATTGTTGCAAGAGAGCTGGTCTTTCAAAAGAATGCTCCCTACTCCATTTCAGACATGTTGGCCGGATTGCAAAGGAGCCGTCAAAACCTCATGAATACAGCACTTTTCGTGGATGCCAGTGTCAGTTTTACCAATTGGTACAACGACTCGCTGGATATTTTTGTGGATGTAAAAGAGCGTTGGTATTATTTCCCATTGCCTTATCTGAAGCCCGCAGACAGGAACTGGAATGTATGGTTGAACGATTATGGATTGAATCCTGACCGATTGAATTATGGCCTCAAATTTTTGGGAAAAAACATCACCGGAAGGAATGACAAGCTCAACATCTGGCTGGTCAATGGGTATACCCAGCGGGCAACCCTGAAATATTACAATCCATTTTCAGACAACGCCCTCAGGCATGGATGGGGCTTTGATGTTTCTTATTCACGCAACCGGGAGATCAACCACAATACCATCGACAACAAGCAGGTGTTTTACAAAGATGAAAACAAGTTTATCAGAAAACAGGTATATGTGGGTGGTGTTTACTCTTACCGCAAAGGCTCTATCGCGCGGCATTACCTTAGGCTGGGCTATCAAATGGAATCTGTCGCAGATACAGTCGCCGCCTTGAACAGGAACTATCTAGGATCTTCCACAACCAAGGTTTCATACCCTGAACTGCGCTATACCTACCAGTATTATGATGTCAATTATATTCCTTATCCCACCAGTGGAAAAACGATTGAAATTGAGTTTCTGCGCAGGGGAGGATTCAACAACAAGGTCAATCTTTCACAGTTTTTCATTCATTTCGGTAAATACTTTACCCTCCCCAATAAATTTTATTTGAATACCATCGCAGAAGGCCATATCAGGGTTCCGTTTGATCAGCCCTATTTCAACCAATTCATGTTGGGATACAATGATGCTTATTTGCGCGGCTTGGAATATTATGTGGTCGATGGAGTTGCTGGTGGATTTGTCCGCAACACAGTAGGGAGAGAGTTTTTCTCTTATAAACTCAAGACCGGCCTGCGTTCAAAAACGTATTCATCCATTCCGTTCAGGTTCTATCTCAAAGCCTATGGCGACATGGGGTATGTCTACAACAAAAACAACAATCGGCTCAATATGCTGAACAATAAAATGCTTTACACAGGCGGCATTGGCCTGGATATCATCAGCATCTATGACGTGGTATTGCGCATTGAATACAGCTTCAATCAGTTGAATCAGAACGGCCTGTTCGTGCACAAGGCGGATACCAGAAATTAGTAAAAAAATTTCCAAACAAGCCTATCGGCCAAACATTTGTTACTTTTGTTGGATCATGAAAGTAGCCATATACAGCAGGGGAGGAGAAACCGTTCAGGCACAAGACCTGATCAACCTCACTGAGGCCCTGCTCAATGCAGGCATCACTCCTGTTATGTACAGCGCCCTGAAGTACCAGTTCCAGGCTGAGCTTTCAGCAAGTAGTGCCCACACAACAGTACTTGATTCATTCGCAGATGCCAATGATCTGGATGAATCTTTCGATGCATTGATTTCACTGGGTGGTGATGGTACCCTTTTGGATACGGTTTGTTTGGTACGCGATAAAATGATTCCTGTACTGGGCATTAATTTTGGCAGGCTCGGATTTCTTGCAAGCCTCGGCAAAGACAATATTGACGAAGCCGTGCAATCACTCAAGGCAAGAAGCCATGTGCTCGACAAGCGCGGTTTGTTGCATCTCGATGCAAGCATTCCCTTGTTTGGCAACGAGCCGTTTGCCCTGAATGAATTCACCATTCACAAACGTGAATTCTCCCCGATGATCAAGATACATACCTATCTCAACGGAGAATTCCTCAATACCTTTTGGTCAGACGGATTGATTGTATCAACACCTACCGGATCTACGGGTTATTCATTGAGTTGCAATGGCCCGGTCATTTTCCCGGATAGTGAGAGTTTCGTCATCACCCCCATTGCACCCCACAACCTCAATATCAGGCCCATTGTGGTACCCAATCACCATGTAATTTCTTTTGAGGTCGAAGGTCGGGTAGATGATTTTATTTGTACCCTGGATTCAAGGAAAGAACTGGTAGACAAGAGCGTTCAGTTGGCCATCAAAAAAGAACAGTTTTGCTTCAATCTTGTCAGGCTCAATGAAAACAATTTCCTTAAAACACTCAGGGAGAAACTGACCTGGGGCTTTGATACCAGGAACAGACAGTAAAAACAGCAATATTTATCGGTCCTTTAACGCAAATTCCCATTGCTTGCGATTATTTTACAGCGTCATGTTGAAATTCCTCACCTTTTTTATGATAACAATCGCTTGCGCACTGCAATCATTTGCGCAGAATGAGGCCATTGTTCAAGAGGGTGAATTGGGAGTATCCATTGGTGTTGCCCAGTATTTTGGCGACCTGAACAACAGGAACGATTTTAGGCGATCAAAACCCGCTGTGGGTATTTTTTTCAGAAAACAATTCGGCAATTATGTTGCCCTGCGTTTGAGTGGGCATTATGCTGAAGTTGGTTATGCAGATGCCTTCAGCAAAATCGAATTTCAACAACGCCGGAACCTCAATTTTCGCTCAGAAATCTGGGAGATGTCGGCACAGGGCGATTTCAACTTCTTTGAGTTCATTCCCGGAAACCCTTACTACGCGTTCACGCCTTATGTCACATTGGGTATTGGCACTTTCAATTATGATCCTTATACCTACCTCGATGGTCAAAAATATTATCTGCGGAAATTGGGTACAGAAGGGCAGGGCAATGCCTTGTATCCAGAAAGAAAGCCCTACAGCAACCAGGCTTTCTCTTTTCCTTTGGGGATGGGGATCAAATACAACCTCGGCAAGAACATCAACCTTGCTTTCGAGGTGTCGCACCGGTTTACCACAACAGACTATCTTGACGATGTGAGCATGACCTATGCCGGGGAAAGTATATTTCCTACCCAGGTCAATGGCAAAACCAATCCTGCCTATTTGCTTCAAGATCGTTCATATGAAACAGGAAACCGCATTGGCGTAGCTGGAAAACAACGAGGGTTCAGTGAACAAAAAGACCAGTTTCTTTTTGCAGAACTCGCCATTTCCATCTCATTCAGCTCATATAAGTGTGCAAAACCGAACACTCCCTAAAAAATTGTACCTTTGCTCCCCATGTCGTTAAGAGCACTGATAGACAATGAGCGCATCCCCAAGCATATCGCCATCATCATGGATGGCAATGGACGTTGGGCGCAGGAGAAGGGCCAGGACAGGCTTTTTGGTCATTTTCATGGTGTGGCCAGTGTACGGGATATTGTGGAAGGCAGCGCTGAATTGGGCGTCAAATACCTTACACTTTATGCATTTTCCACAGAAAACTGGGACAGGCCACAACAGGAAGTCACCGGTTTGATGGAATTGCTCGTGGAAACCATCAGGAAAGAAGTGCCTATTCTCAACAAAAACAACATCAGGCTGCACGTTATTGGCGAACTGGGCATGCTCCCGGACCATGCCAAGAATGCCCTGCAGGAAGCCTTTGATATGACGGCTGCCAATACCGGTCTCAATCTGGTACTGGCACTCAGTTACAGCTCGCGCTGGGAACTCGTGAATGCCGTGAAGAAAATTGCCGAAGATGTGAAGGCAGAAAAGCTTGATCCTTCTGCCATTACCCAGGATACGCTCCAACAGTATCTTTCCACCAGTGAATTTCCTGATCCTGAACTGATGATCCGCACCAGCGGTGAATACAGGATCAGCAATTTTCTGCTCTACCAGCTGGCCTATGCCGAGCTCTATTTCACCCAAACACGCTGGCCTGACTTCAGAAAAGAGAACCTTTATGAAGCGATTCTTGATTTTCAGAAGCGTGAAAGGCGTTTTGGAAAGACAAGTAGCCAGATAATTGACGGTTTAACAAACAATTAGACAAAAACCCGTTATTTTGCCCACCGAAACAAAGAACTGGATGAAGAGGATCTCTACGCTGTTAATTTTACTGGGTTTACTTGTGTTTTCGGACAGCGTTTTTGCTCAAAACGATACCCTTCCCAAAACTTCGGTTGATCCGGCACTTTTGGCTATTTATACGGCCAAATACCCCCGAAAATACACGATTGCAGATATTCAGGTCAAAGGAAACAAGGCTTTTGATGCTGCCATTGTTATATCCGTTTCTGGAATGGCTGTCGGTGATGAGGTGACCCTTCCCGGAGGGGATGTTTTTGCCAAGGCGATTGCCAAGCTTTGGTCTCAGAACATGTTCACCAATATCAACGTCTACATCACCAAGTTGGAGGACAACAATATTTGGGTGGAAATTGATGCGGTGGAAAGGCCGATGCTGGCTGATTTCAAGTTTAAGGGTGTCCGCAAAACGGAATCAGATGAGCTCAAAGACAAGGTAGGCCTCTTCAAAACCCGTGTTGTTACAGACAACATGCGTTTGTCTGCCAAGGAAAACATCGTCAAATATTTTATCGACAAAGGATACCAAGGTGCTGGGGTAATCATCGATGAAACACCTGATCCCAACTCTCCAGAGAAAGTGATCCTCACATTCAATGTACAAAAAGGAAGCAAGGTCAGGATTTCCGATATCCATTTCTTTGGCAACAAAGCCGCCTCAGCTGTTCAGCTCAAAAAGAAACTGAAGGGCACCAAAGAAACCACCAGGATCACCCTTTATCCAGACAGTGCAGTAAGCCCTTACGGGGAAATTCCATCTACTTCATTCAAAGAGTTCATTCAGGAGAAAGGATATCTGCACCCCACCAAAATCAAGGATTTCATTGATCCCTGGTTCAGGTTCAAGCTCTTCTCCTCTGCCAAGTTCAACGAGAAAAAATACCTGGAAGACAAAGAAAAAATCCTTCAGTACTATAACTCACTGGGTTACAGGGATGCTGCCATCGCGGCAGATACACAATATTATGATCCCAAGGGCCGCCTCAACATTTCCATGAAAATGGATGAGGGCAGCAAGTATTATTTCGGAAAGATGACCTGGAAGGGCAATACCAAATACCCAGACAGCATCCTCAATCTGTTGCTGGGCATCCGCCGTGGCGACACCTACAACCTGGATGTATTGAACAAGAAATTGGGCAAGCAGCTCTCTCCAGAGGGTGGTGATATCAGCTCGCTTTACATGGACGATGGATATCTTTTCTTCTCTGTCAATCCGGTAGAAACTTCTGTTTACAACGATACCATTGACCATGAAATCCGCATCACCGAAGGGCCTCAGGCAACCATCAAGAATGTGAACATCACGGGAAATGACAAGACCAAGGAATATGTAATCAGGAGGGAACTCCGCACGGTGCCAGGTGAAAAATTCAGCCGTTCAGACCTGATTCGTTCTCAGAGAGAAATTGTGAACCTCGGTTATTTTGACCAGGAGAAACTGGGCATGCAGCCCGTTCCCAACCAAGACGATGGTACTGTTGACATCAACTACACTGTTGAGGAAAAATCCTCTGACCAGCTAGAGCTCAGTGCAGGATGGGGCGGTGGCATCGGTCTGACCGGTACACTGGGTGTAACTTTCAACAATTTCTCCATCAAGAATATTTTTAGGAAAACCTCCTGGGATCCTTTGCCAACGGGTGATGGACAGAAGCTTAGTCTTCGTTTTCAATCCAACGGAAGATTCTTCCGATCCCTCAACTTCTCATTCACAGAGCCTTGGCTGGGTGGAAAGAAAAGGAACTCATTTTCTTTCAACGTATTCAATACCAAATTTACCAATGCATATAACCCATACACGGGATTGTATGACAGGGCATTTGCTGACTCATCTTTCTTGAGCACCTCGGGTGTAACCCTCGCT
The DNA here is from genome assembly GCA_021299175.1 of Chitinophagaceae bacterium. Classification (GTDB taxonomy): domain Bacteria; phylum Bacteroidota; class Bacteroidia; order Chitinophagales; family Chitinophagaceae; genus Pollutibacter. Next base: position 15,615 of record JAJTFY010000023.1, on the reverse strand, counting down.
TTGGGCAAGCAGTTGAAATGGCCTGATGACTTCTTCTCTTTGGTTACTTCATTGAGCTATATCCAGTACAAGGCAAAGAACTATTCTATTTTCCCTTCCTTTTCAACGGGTGTTTCGAACAACTTCAACCTGAAACTGGCCTTGCAGCGTACTTCCATTGATCAGCCGATATTCCCGCGCAGCGGATCCAATTTCATGCTCAGTGGAACCTTTACACCACCATGGTCTTACATCAATGGCATCAACAAGACAGATGTGTTCAAGTTGGTGGAATACCACAAATGGAGGTTCAATGGAGAATGGTTTGTGCCCATTGGCAAACCAGCAGGTGAAGACAAGTCCAGGCAATTTGTATTGCGCATGGCAGCAAAATATGGGTTCATCGGCAGGTACAATCAAAATGTTCCTATCTCTCCTTTCGAGCGTTTCCAGGTGGGTGATGCAGGTTTGACAAATAATTTTGGTGTACTTGGATATGATATCATTGCACACAGGGGTTATCCGGTCTATGACAATTCCGATCCAACCATCAACCCTGACAAGCAAAATGCACAGAACTATTTCACGATATTCAACAAGTATACCCTTGAAATGCGCTATCCATTCGTGACCAACCCCAGCAGTACCATCTACGGATTGGCATTCTATGAGGCGGCGAACGGCTGGTATGAATTCAAGGAGTGGAATCCATTTAGGCTGAGGCGTGCGATGGGTGCGGGTGTTCGCTTCTTCCTTCCCATGTTTGGTTTGTTGGGATTTGATTACGGTATTGGGTTGGACAGGATTACCAATACAGGAAGCCTGAAAGACGCAAGCCGATTCACCTTCATGCTCGGATTTGAGCCAGAATAACCTTGATGGCCCTTCCCCTGCGGTGGGCTGATCATTAAAAAGCATGTCATGAAAAAACTTTCATTGCTTATCCTTCTTGCTGCAGTGCTTGGTTTCACCGCAACTGCACAGCGCTATGCCGTCATTGATACCCGTTATATCCTCAGCAAGTTGCCAGAGTATACTGAGGCGCAGAAAAAGCTTGATGCGTTCAGCATTCAGTGGCAGCAGGAGATAGACCTCAAGCAGGCTGCATTGGATCAACTCTACAGGAATTTTGAATCTGAGAAAGTGATGTTGAGTGAAGACCTGTTGAAAAAGAGGGAAGATGACCTTTTCAACAAGGAAAAAGAACTGCGCGACCTTCAAAAAAAGCGATTTGGTTTTGAGGGAGACCTTTTCAAAAGAAGACAGGAACTGGTAAAGCCAATCCAGGACAAGGTATACAGTGCGGTACAAAAATTGGCTTCTGCCAGACAGTATGACCTGATATTGGATAAAAGTGAAGGAATAACCATTATCTTTGCCGACCCCAAACTGGATAAAAGCGATGATATCCTAAAAGAGTTAACGGGGAAATAAAAAAAGCATAATTTCGAATCAACAAAAACAAACAAGCAGCAATGAAACAAATCTTAAGCCTTGGTCTGGTGATGATCGCGTTGGTAGCATTCAATCCATTCCTCAATGCACAGAACAAAACAGGATATGTTAGCATAGACGAAGTAGTTCAGCTCATGCCTGATTACAAGAAGGCAACCGCCGAAATGGCACAGTTCGACAGTGCACTTCAAATCAACTATGGTGAAACCTTGAAAGAGTTGAACCGTCAGGACAGCATGTTCAAAGCGGATTCAGTGAAGATGACCATGGCAACCAAAACTGCAAAGAAAGAGCAGATGAAGAAATTGCTTGTAGAATTGCAGGGGTATGAGCAAAACTATCAGCAGCAAATGCAGCAGAAGCAAGAAGAGCTTATGGCTCCTGTTGCTCAAAAAGCCAATCAATTGATTGCTGATGTTGCCAAAGCCAATGGATACGGCTACGTTTTTAGGAAAGAAGCACTGGTTGTTTCACCTGAAGGTGATGATATCTTGCCGCTGATCAAAAAGAAATTAGGCGGTGCTGTTGCCCCGGCTCCGAAACCGGCAGCAAAATAAAGGAACTGACCGAAACATTTGTTTCGGTCTTTTTTTGCCCTGACATTTGAGCAATGAAACAAGCCATAGGCATATTTGATTCCGGATTGGGTGGTCTCACCATCATGAAAGAGATTCACCAGCGCCATCCGGAGTATGACTATATCTATCTGGGTGACAATGCCCGTGCGCCTTATGGACCCAAGGATTTTGAAACAGTTTATGAATATACATTAGAAGCAGTCCGCTGGCTTTTTACCCAGGGATGCCCTATGGTTATCCTTGCCTGCAATACGGCCTCTGCAAAGGCATTGCGCACCATCCAACAAAGGGATCTTCCAGGGATTGATGCATCCAGAAGGGTCTTGGGTGTGATCCGCCCCACCACAGAAGTCATTGGCGACTATACTGAAACAAAACACATTGGCATCCTTGGAACACAGGGCACCGTTGATTCCGGTTCTTATGTGATCGAGGTTGCAAAGGCTTTCCCCGACGTGCACGTTCATCAGCAGGCCTGCCCTTCATGGGTGCCCCTTGTGGAATCTGGGGATTACCTTGATTTTACGATTGCCGACCCCATCATTCGTGAATGCCTGATCAAGCTCATTGACCAGTCGGATGATATTGATACTGTTTTGCTGGCCTGCACACATTATCCGCTGCTGTTTCCCCGCATCCGGGCCATGTTGCCTCCGGATATTACGGTTGTTTCACAAGGAGCAATTGTCGCAGACAGCCTTTCAAACTACCTTCTGCGCCATCCCGACATGGCACAGCGCCTCTCCCGCAATGCCTCACTAACCTTCTGCACCACCGGAGATCCGGAAGCTTTCGGTCATGCAGCCGGTATTTTTTGGGGGGATGAGGTGAAGGCGGAGGGGGTTAGTTTAATATAGTCTTAGGTAGGGTAGTCCAGTTGAAGAGGTTGAAGGGGCCTTCGGCTTGTTGAAGAGGTTGAAGAAAACTAGAAAATTACTTCAACCCCTTCAACCTGATCTAAGGAGTATAACGATGAGAAGCCACTTCTTCAACCCCTTCAACTAGATTCACCTTCGTTAGCCTCTAATTCAACAACAATCTTCTTTTTTTGCTTTCAATCCAAAAAAGTCTTACTTTCGCCGTCCTTTCACGAAGCCTCGGTTGTGGTGACCCGAGGATAAATTGAACAGAAAAGACCGCTTCTCCCGGTCATTTATTCAACAACAAAGGAAATAAAAAGAATCATGAAACGTACATTTCAACCTCATCGCAAGCGCAGGAAAACCGTTCACGGATTTCGCAAGCGCATGGAATCAGCCAACGGACGTGCCGTATTGGCCAGCAGAAGAAAAAAAGGACGTAAGAAACTGACAGTTTCTGACGAAAGCAGATTGAAGTAATCAGGTCCGCCTGTTATTTTACATAATCATAGCTCCGGATGCAATCTGGGGCTATTTTTGTTATATGAAATTAGTTCCACGGGGGATAGCTGCGCTTATAGCTTGAGCACAATTGAGCATAATACGCGATTTTAAATAAACAAGTTGACACATCGCCAAACACTTTCAAAAACTGAACGCCTCAAATCCTACAAGCGGATCAGGATTCTTTTTGCCCAGGGGCAGAAGTTCAAAGTGTTTCCGTTGGTCGTTTATTTTTTGCTGCGCGATGAAAAGGTTGAGGGAGGTTTAGAGAGGTTGAGGGAGGTTAATTCAGTTGAAGAGGTTGAGGGGGTTGAAGAGGTTGAAGCGGTTGAAGAGGTTGAAGGGGTGGAAGGAGTCCTTCAAATGGGTGTTTCTGTCGGGAAAAGACATTTTAAAAGAGCAGTGGACCGAAACTTGCTGAAACGCCGGATCCGGGAGGCGTATAGAAAACAGAAGCTGGAATTAAAAGAAACCCTGATGGCATCAGGCATTTCCATGGATGTTTTTTTCGTCTATTCCAATGCCCGCATCAGTGATTATGCAGAAATAGAACTGGCAATGAAACAAGGATTGACCGTTCTTCTTGAAAAGGTAAAAAAACAAACTTCTCGAACAGAATAAAAATTCCCTTCAACCCCTTCAACCCTTTCAACCTCTTCAACCAATTCCCCAATGACTGACGAATATTACATGAAAATGGCTTTAAAAGAAGCCGAAAAAGCTTATGAAGAAGGCGAAGTGCCTGTAGGCGCCATCGTGGTCATCAACGATCGCATCATATCAAGGGGCTACAACATGGTAGAAAAACTCAAGGATCCAACTGCCCATGCTGAGATCATTGCACTTACTTCCGCATTCAATGCGCTGGGCGCCAAATACCTCCCCGATGCCACCTTGTATGTGACTGTTGAGCCCTGTCTGATGTGCGCCGGAGCCCTGCATTGGAGCAAGGTGGGTCGTATTGTTTGGGGCGCATCAGATGTCAAGAATGGCCATCAAGTGTACACCGATGACCGCAACCCTTTCCATCCCAAAACACAGGTCCTGACAGGGTTACTGGCCGATGAAGCATCTGATCTCATGAAATCATTTTTTAAGGCAAGAAGATTATAGTAGCCGAGTATCGAATTCCTCTTGGATTGAAATGCCTACTTCTCACTTGAGGTCACAAATTGTGACCTCAAGTTTTTTGCCATTATCCACTTAACTCCAAAAAACCATCCCCCAAAACCTTTAATCCAATAAACCCTTCATTATCTTTGCACCCTAAATCAAACCATATGTCATTCACACTTCCCGCTTTACCATACGCACACGACGCACTTGAGCCGCATATCGATACCCTGACGATGCAGATCCACCACGGAAAGCACCATCAGGCCTATGTAGACAACCTGAACAAAGCCATTGCTGGAACTCCAAACGAGGGCAAAACCCTTGAAGAACTTGTTGCTGTCGCAGGAACCATATCACCAGCAGTCCGCAACAACGGTGGTGGACACTGGAACCATACTTTCTTCTGGGAAAGCCTTGCCCCCAATGCAGGCGGAGCACCCGAAGGAGCTCTTGCTGCGGCCATTGATGCAGCATTTGGATCCTTTGATGCCTTCAAAGAAAAGTTTGCCAATGCAGGCATGACACGCTTTGGAAGCGGTTGGGCATGGTTGCTGATCAAGGACGGCAAGCTTGAAATCTCTTCTACACCCAACCAGGACAACCCATTGATGGATGTTGCCGAGGTGAAAGGAACACCGATTCTTGGTGTTGATGTTTGGGAGCACGCCTATTACCTGAAGTATCAAAACCGCAGGGCTGATTATTTGTCTGCTTTCTGGTCAGTTGTAAGCTGGAAAAAAGTAGCAGAACGTTTTCAGGCAGGATCGTAACCACTGCCACCCCAAGGGTGACAACGCGATATTCGATGAAGGGCCTTCCATAGGCCCTTTATCATTCCATACTTTTGAAGCGCATCAATGGCGTACTGAGAGCAGGTCGGGTTGTAGCGACATTTAGGTCCTAACCAAGGTGAAATCACGATCCTGTAGAAGTAGATCAACAGTAAAAAAGGGGAAATGAGCAGCTTTCTGATGGTGTTTTTCATCCATTTCATCAGGTGTAAAGCTATTCAATACGGGGCAAAAGACCATCTTTTAGCATGATTAAACTGCAAAAACATGGTGGTTTCCACTTGCATGTGTTACGGTCAGTTTTGAATTTTATCAAAATTACCATTCATGCAAAACCCAAACCAAATCTACCACATCAAAAGACTGGGCCCACACATTGTTTTGGTCTACAATGATCACCCATTGGTAGACCCTGAAGCCCTTGCAACGAATTTTCTGCGAAAGATACTGAACAAGCAAAACCTGGAATCCATCCAATTCCTGGGAAACCGTGTAAGGCTGAACAAATTCAACAATCTCTCTGAACCGGAACTGCATTATCTGATCGGGCGGTACCAAAAAAAGTATGACTCTCTTTCAAGTATTTCCATTTCAGTGGATGAAAAAAGACTCCGAAAAAACAGGCTTACCATGATTGGCAAACATGAAACCGGATGTTGCTTTGAACACCATTGTGAGATCATCCGGGGAAGCTGGCAAATAGAATTGTACAACCAGGAGGGCGAGTGGCTGGTGGTGAGCGTCGATGTAGAGGGCATAGATTTTTAATAGTTTCATTAGTTTAGGTGAATCCATTAATTTGCCTCTGAACGCTCCCCGTTTTTTATTAACTTAGCAGCTCAAAATCAATTTTTTTGTCAGAACAGCAATCATTCATTAAGCGCCTGAGGACTGGTGGAAAAGAAGAATCGGAGATGAGCTTTATTGACCATCTAGAAGCTTTGCGTTGGCATATCGTCAGGGCGGTTTTGGCTATTCTGATCAGCGCCATTGTTTTCTTCATTTATATTGATGAAATTTTTGATGTTGTCATCATGGGCCCAACCCGCAATGATTTCATCTCCTACCGGGTTTTTTGCAAGATGAGCCACATGCTGGGCATGGGCGATTCACTCTGCATGCCGCCGATGAAGATGAGCTTGCAGGTAACCTCCATCAGCGGAACCTTCATGTCCAGCATTACGATTGCAGTTGTTGGCGGTTTGCTCATGGCCTTGCCCTTTGTATTTCTTGAAATCTGGAAATTCATCAAGCCCGCCCTGAAGCCCACCGAGTTGAAATATACCCGTGGAATTATTTTTTGGGTTTCCCTGTTCTTTTTTATTGGCGTGAGTTTCGGCTATTTCATGCTGGCTCCCTTCACCTTCAATTTCCTTTCCAACTATACCATTGGCGGGATGGGGGTGATTGATTACAGACCAACATTATCAGACTACCTCGACACATTGATTGATATTGCATTGGGCGCTGGTATTGCATTTGAGCTGCCCATGGCCACCTGGTTGTTGTCCAAACTGGGCATCATCACACCGAATTTTCTCAGGACCTACAGGAAGTATGCCTATGTTGTGCTTCTTGTACTCGCCGCCATCATTACACCTTCACCCGATTGGGGATCACAGTTGATCGTTGTGGTTCCACTGGTTATGCTTTATGAAATCAGCATTGTGATTGCTGCAAGGATTCAGAAGAAGAAGGATGAGGAGTGGGAATAAAATACATTTAACATCATGAATATAGCCATCGGTTCAGACCACGCAGGATTCAACTACAAGGAAGCCATCAAGGATCATCTTCAGAAAGCAGGACATACCGTTGAAGACCTGGGAACATTTACCGAAGCTTCATGCGATTATCCTGATTACGCCCATGCAGTAGCACTTGCAGTTGAGCAGGGCAAAGCCGAAACAGGTGTATTGGTCTGCGGATCAGCCAATGGCGTAGCCATTACTGCCAACAAGCATGCAGGCATCCGTGCCGCCATTTGTTGGGAGAAGGAAATTGCCATCCTCGCAAGAGCGCACAACAACGCCAACATCATTTGCATTCCCGCCCGCTTTGTCTCTACCGACTCTGCCTTTGAAATGGTTGATGCATTTCTTGCCACACCTTTTGAAGGCGGAAGACATCAGACCAGGGTTGGGAAGATTTAGTTTTTAGTTGGTTATCAAGGTCTTAAGAAGCAAATTTGAAAACTACATAAATTTCGAAATGATGAAGTCTCTTTCTGTCAAGCTCGATGAAAAAGTTTTTAAAGAAACGGCCGAGATTAGCAGCTCGCTTAAACTTCCCCGGAATAGTTATATCCATGATGCTTTGGCCCTCTATAATGAATACAATAAGCGGCAAATACTGAAAAAAAAGTTGCATCTCGAGTCTGGCATTGCAATGAAAGAGAGTTTACCTATCCTGGCAGCATTTGAAAAATTAGATGAACGAATTGAGGCATTTTAATCATTCGCTGACCAGTTTGATACTGCCCTTAAGTTTTATCTCGGTTCTGATACTGCTTTGGGTTAGCTATCACTTGGTAACTCCAGGAATAGGCAGCAGCAATCTCTTATAATTCCCCTCCTGGCCAGGAGGGGTGCCGAGGCAGATGAACGAAGTGAATCTGACTCGGCGGGGTGGTGGAATCAACAGAAAAAACTCAGAAAACATTGATGATTTTCACCTGTCTGAACTTGTTGGATGCCCTTACTTGCATGCATGCAAAAGGATCACAATAGAAGCCATCTCCTGTTTTTTCGAAAAAAACTAAGGAACAGTGGAACATCAGCTGAAGCTGAATTGTGGAAACATATTTCCAATAAAAAACTGGAAGGAAGGAAGTTTAGACGACAACATAGTGTTGGGAATTATATTCTCGATTTCTATTGTCCTTCAGAAAAATTGGCCATTGAATTGGATGGAGAAGATCATTATTGGCAGGAAGGCATTGAGAAAGATTTAAAAAAAGAAATGGTTTTGAAAGGGCACTCAATCAGGGTATTGAGATTTGAAAACAAATGGGTGTTTCAGGATGTTGAATATGTTCTGAGAACAATAGCAAAAGCATTTCATCAAATGTGAGTTCCACCACCCCGCCCTGCCTTTCGGCAGGGCACCCCTCCTGTCCAGGAGGGGAATTTCTGGACCTTTCAAAATCAGCCCTAAATGTTTCAAAGTCTTCCCAACCTCCACAATTACCGACCATCAAGCTCCCGTAGTTTAATTGAGAATTATTCACGAACTTGCTTTTGCTCAATAATCTCAACATAAAACATTCGAAAATGATCAAGTTAGTAGCAGTAGCATCTTTGCTCATGCTGTCAGTGACAGGCATGGCGCAGAAGAAAAAACAGAAGGCTCCGGATCCGCAACAGTTTGCGGCAACCATCACCACAGAAGACCTCAGCAAGCACCTGTATATCATCGCCGGAAAGGAAATGGAAGGCCGCGAAACCGCCACAGAAGGGCAACGCAAGGCAGCCACCTATATCGAAAACCATTTCAAATCCCTCGGGTTGAAGCCTGCCAACAATGGCAGCTATCAACAATCATATCCTGTTTACCGCGATGAGCCAGCAGCCTCTGAGCTTTCATCCAGCATCTATGGAAAGATAATTGCAGCCCGCAACAAAGGCGCAGCCGCTGTCATCATGGCTGGAGCAGGCTTTCCCCGCAGGGCAGGTTCTATGCCAGGAAACCAATACACCAACATTTACAAGGCTGAGCAATACCCCAATACTTTTATCGTTTCAGATGAAACGGCAAAAGCCATTGCAGGCCAAGCCTGGGACGGTTGGAAAGAAGCCGGAAAGTCTTCCAAAGTGGCCGGGAAACTGCTGAAAGCCAACCTGAAACTGTCTTTCCAAAAGAAAACCGAAGAACTGTCCAGCAGCAATGTCTTGGCCTATATCGAAGGTTCTGACAAGAGCGACGAATGGCTGATCATCACCGCACACTACGACCATCTTGGCAAGCGGGGTGATGTGATTTACTATGGTGCTGATGACGATGGTTCAGGCACTGTAGGTGTTCTGGAAATCGCTGAGGCCTTTGTAAAAGCCAAGGCTGCAGGCAACGGCCCGCGCAGGAACGTCTTGTTCATGACCGTGAGTGGTGAGGAAAAAGGGCTCTGGGGATCTGAGTATTTCTCTGAGCATCCTACCGTTCCCATGGACAAGGTTACGGCCGATTTGAACATTGACATGATCGGAAGGACTGATACTGAGCGTACCACAGGCGACACATTGAACTATGTGTATGTGGTGGGTGATGACAAGTTGAGTACCGAGCTGAAACCCATCAGTGAGGCCGCCAATAACAAGTACATCAAGATGACCCTGGATTATAAATTCAACGACCCCAACGACCAGAACAGGATCTACTACAGGAGCGACCATTTCAACTTCGCCCGCAAAGGAGTTCCTATCATTTTCTATTACGATGGGATGTTGAAATCAGACTACCACAAACCAACCGACACACCCGATAAAATCAACTATCCATTGATGGCCAAGCGCGCCCAATTGGTGTTTCATACCGCCTGGGAAATGGCCAACAGGGAAGCTTTGTTGAAAAGGGATATAGAGTTGAAATAGTCAACGCATTCAGTCAAATCAATGCACAAAAGGGGCAATGCTTTACAATAGCATGCCCCTTTTTTTATGAAAATTTCACATGTGTATTTCAGTAATCCATTCCACTGATCATTGGGCTAAAATTGTTATCCACATACCGAGACAATGCATTAATTTTAGGGATATTTGTTAAGTACTATTCAAATGAGTAGTCAAGGCCTTTCATAAAGTTATTTTAGTACAATCCAATTATTCACAAAAACCATGGCGATGCCCAACAAGCCAATAATTGTTCAATGTAAGCACAACATACTTTTCTGTTATCCGGAAACGTTTATGTTGTTGAATCTTACTTTTTGATTACCCTTTATCTGTGGGTGACTTGGCGAAGCTTTGATAATACGTGAACATGATGCAAGAGGTTACAAAAAAATGGTTGGTAATATACACCAAGCCACGCTGGGAAAAAAAGGTTCATACCGCCCTTCTGAAAAAAGGGATTGAGGCTTATTGCCCGTTGAACAAAGTGAGACGGAAATGGAGTGACCGGATGAAGACCATTGAGGAGCCGCTGTTCAAAAGCTATGTGTTCGTTAAGGTAGAAGATACTGGAATGACTGAGGTACGCTTTGTGGATGGTGTGCTGAACTATGTCTACTGGAACGGGAAGCCCGCGATTGTAAGAGATGAAGAGATCGTAGAGATCAAGAAATTTCTTTCTGAATACGAAGATGTTGAAGTGTCCAGCATAGAGCTGAAACCCGCAGATGCAGTGGTGTTGAACACCGGGGTGATGATGGGAGCAAGTGGCAGGGTAATGCGTGTATTGGGTAACAATATAGTCGAGGTTCGTATCGATAGTCTCGGATTCATTCTCACCGCGAAGTTTGACAAGAAGACGGTGAGCAAAATATAGGAGTCAAATATTGTCATTCAAAAGGCAACAACTCGAAGGGTAAAATAGTAACTCCGTGCACAAAAACATTTGACCCCCCGCACAAAACATTTGCACAATTAAATTTACAATGACTAGAAAGTTTCTGTTTAGGCTTCTTATGCCTACAATTCTCCTTGCCTACCTGAGCTCCTGCACTACCTACAAGCAATTGCAATACCTGCAGGGGGATATTGATTCCACAAAGTACAGCCAGTTCAAGGTGCCAGAACAACGCATCCAGAAAGGCGACCAGATCAGCATTGCTGTATTCAGCGACAATGCTGCGGCCAGCGCATTGTTCAATTCCGGGTCGATCCCAACATCTGCGGGTGCAGGCATGAGTGCCTCAGCACAAGGTGCAGGCAATGTTTCAGCAGCAGGCAATGTCTACGAAGTAGACCAGGAGGGTAATATTTTTTTTCCGCAAATTGGGAAACTGAATGTAGAAGGCCTCACCAGGGATGGCATGAAAAGCCTGCTCGACAGCAAACTCAAAGACAAACTCCTGATCAATCCCTATTATGTGATCCGTTTTCTCAATCTGAAGATTACGGTTTTTGGTGATGTGGGATCTCCGGGCGTGTATCCGCTGGTCAGGGAGAATACCAATATTTTTGAGGCATTGACCCTTGCGGGCGATATGACTTTTTTCGGCAAGCGCGAAAACGTACTCATCATCAGGGAAAAAGATGGCAAAAGGGTTTTTGCCCGCATTGATGTCACCAAGCCCGATGTGTTCAACTCACCCTACTATTATCTTCAGCAGAACGATATCGTGTTTGTTGATATGCGCAAAGGCAAAATAAATACCCAAAACCAAGCATGGGTACAGAACATAACCCTTGGTCTGAGCCTGATGTCTGGCGTAGCATTTCTGATCAATCTGTTCCGTTGATCCAGCCACAAAAATCAATCTAAGCAATGTCGAATTACAACAACAACGATGATTCATTCCAGATAGGCCAACGGGGCAACAAGAATGATTTCAGCACCAGGGAATTCCTGCTCAAATACATTTACCTGATCCCATGGATTGTTGTAACAGTAAGCATTGCATTGGCGATTGCCTATACAAGGCTGCGTTATATCAACCCTGTTTACTCGGCATCTGGTAAGGTATTGATCAAGCAAGACAGGCCTTCGGGTTTGAATTCAGGTTCAGGTGGGGGTAATCAATTGATTGGCGATGTGGTGGCTACTTCGGTGAACTCCCGTTCCATGGACGACCAAATGGAGTTGGTAAAGTCTACCGCCATGGCTCGCATGGTGGTGCGCAATGCAGCCTTGCAACAAAGTTATTATTACAAGGGCAGCATGAGGAATACACTTGCGCACCACAGCGCAAGCCCCATACAGCTGAATATTTTGAGCATTGCCGATTCATCCAACGGCCTGTCCTTGGTAATCAAGGTAATGAGTAAGGAGAGATTTGTTGTCAATGACAATCCATCGCCCATTCGTTTTGGTGCCTTGTTCCAGCTGCCTGCAGGTTCTTTTGTGCTGGAGAAAAAATTTTCAGAGATTGGAGCGAATACCGAATTCATCTGCAACTGGACACCCGAAGAGCCACTGGCCCGGTCTTTGGCTGGCAGCATCAATGTAGGTGTTGCAACCAAGGGCGGTAACGTGTTGAACTTTGCCTATTACTCTGAGAACCACCTTGTGGCGCAGGACGTGGTGAATGGATTTTTGAAAGCTTACCAGGATTATAGTTTATTGGACAAGCGTGAGGGAGCAGTCAGTGCATTAAATTTTATTGACAACCAGTTGGCAGAGGTAAAAGGAGATTTGAGCAATGTAGAAGGCAACCTCCAGCAGTTCAGGGAAGACAATAAGGTGATTGCCCCGGAAGCCCAGGCCACCAGCTCCTTTTCCGAAGCAAAAGGCTCTGACAAGCAGATCATGGAACAATCCATCAAGATCAGGTTTATTGATTATATGATCAACTTTATCAAGGACCCCAAAAACAATTATCGCAGCATTCCCATGGTCAGCCTGGTCAATGAAGGGGCTGTGGGTTCTGTGATTGCAGAATACAACAAACTCCAATTGCAAAGGGAAATTTCCCTGCAGACCATACCCAAAGACAATCCCATCATCAGAGACATGGAGCTGTCCATGGGAAAGGTGCGCAATGAAATTGTGATGAGCCTTACCCAGCTCAAGGAAACACTCAATGAAGCGCTCAAAGGGTTTCAGGCCGTTGAACTCGAGGCCAATGCTGAGTTGCGCAGCATGCCCCGCAAGCAACGCCAGTTGCTAGACATCAGCCGCCAACAACAGGTCATCCAGGAACTTTACTCATCCTTGGTACAACGAAAGATTCAGATATCCATCAGTTCAGCCTCAACGCTCTCCAATATCCAGGTATTGGAGCCCGGTTATTCGGGCGGATGGCCGGTCAGCCCCAACCCCAGGTCTTTTTACATGACGGCACTTTTCATAGGCCTGGCCATACCCATTGGCATTGCCGTATTGAGGGAGGTGCTGAATGACAAGGTTACAACCAAAGCAGACATTGACAAGTACACCACCGCGCCACTCCTTGGTGAGGTGGGTCACTCAGATGAAAATGATTCACTGATCATCACCGGAGCAGACAGGAAATTCATCGCTGAGCAGTTCCGCATCATCCGTGCCAACCTGCAGTATGTATTGCCCCGGCAGAACAAATCAACCATACTGGTTACCTCCAGCATGAGTGGGGAAGGAAAATCATTCATTTCCACCAATATGGCCGGGGTGATGGCCATCTCTGGGAAGAAAACGGTGATTCTTGAATTTGACATACGGAAACCCAAGATTCTGAAAGGATTGGGTATCGACAGGAAGAACGTAAAAGGGATCACCAATTACCTCATGGGTAAAGCCAGCATTGATGACATCATCATGCCGGTGGAACATATGGAAAATCTTTTTGTGATTGGTTGTGGACCCATCCCACCGAATCCTGCAGAATTGATCCTTGATCCCAAATTGGAAGAACTTTTTAAGGAAGTCAAAGAAAGGTTTGATGTGGTGGTGATTGATACTGCACCGGTAGGGCTTGTGAGCGATGCCATTGAATTGGGCAAGTATTCCGATGCTTCTGTATACATTGTCAGGCATGATTTCACCTTCAAGAAGCAGGTGCAATTGGTAGATGAACTTTACAAAGGAGGAAAACTCCCTCACCTCAGCATCGTCATCAACGACGTTCAGGCCATGATGGGATATGGCAAATATTATGGCTATGTGAGCTATGGCTACATCGGATATGGCTACGGCTCTGAGCGATATATCTCCAATTATTTTGATGTGGGTGTGAAGAAGAAGAGTTTGTGGAAGAAGATTAGGAGAGCAGTGGGGGTTTAGGGAGGTTGAGCCTGCCTGCCGAAGGCAGGAGAGGTTTAGAGAAGTTTAGAGAGGTTGAGGGAGGTTAATACAGTTGAACTTGCCAGCCGAAGGCTGGGGGGTTGAAGGGGTTGAGAGGCTTTTTTCTTGCTTAAAAAACAGATCCATCGGGTGTTTCTCACCTTTTAAAATATTTGATTGCGGTTAGTTTTGTCGAATGGAGTTGGATATAATCGCATCAAAAATTTACGAAGTGAGGGGGCAAAGAGTTATGTTAGATGCTGATTTGGCTGAAATTTATGGCATAGAAACCAAGGTGTTGAACCAATCAGTTCGCAGAAATAAAGATAGGTTTCCGCAGGACTTTATGTTTATTCTTAACGAAAGTGATTTACAAGGTATGCGGTCACAATTTGTGACCGCATCAAGAGCAAAGAGAAATATTACTGCTTTGCCATACGCATTTACCGAACACGGAGTAACAATGTTGGCCAGTGTGCTTCGAAGTGAGACTGCCATAAAAATGAATATTGCGATTGTGAGGGCATTTATTGCCATGCGGCAATCAATAATTACCGCAAATGATGTTTCAGTGCAACTAGAACATTTAAAAACCAGGATTTCGAATCATGATGTTCAGTTGAACGAGATATATACAGTCATAGAAAACCTGTTGGACGAAAAAGCGAGTCAGCAGGATTGGAAAGATCGAGACAGGATAGGGTTTAAGTGAGTTTCAGAGTTTGAAGATGATAATATCGTTGAAAAGGTTGAAGGGGTTTAAGGGGTTGAAGAAAGACAGGATTTTCTGAGTGAGTTTATTTTAAATGATAGGGAGCAGATTTGGTTTCTCAGGTTTTCAAATTTTTCCTTTTCTGTATAATTCAAGTCAAGTGCAGTATAGAAGTGATTCAGGAGTTCAAGATTGCTTGAATAGGCCATTTGGTAAAAATGGGCTTGATCTTTAGGAGAAGATCTGCCTGAACCCTCAGACAAATTTGAACTAATACTTGAAGCAGCTCTCCGCATTTGACTGGTAAGACTGAATAGTTCATGTTTAGGAAAGCTTTCAGTGATATTGTAAACGTTTTTAACCAGTAGCCGTGATTCTTTCCAGGATGTTAGTTTTTCAAAAGCAAAAAGATAGTCATAGTTCATATCATGCAAGAACAAGTAAATAAGGTAAATAGTGATGTTGAAAACACAGGAATAGGAAGTGATTTTCCACTAGAAAACTCCACTTCAACCCCCTCAACCTCTTCAACGCCTTCAACTATCTCATCTTCAACCCCTTCAACGATCTCATCTTCAACCACTTCAACCACTTCAACCCCTTCAACCCCCACAGAGTGGGACCTCGAAATAAAACCCCAAGCCCACCTCCTAGACATCAACCTCAAGGAAGTCTGGAAATACCGAGATCTCCTCTGGATGTTTGTGAAGCTGGATTTTACTGCACAGTACAAACAAACCATCCTCGGCCCATTGTGGCATTTT
>JAJTFY010000123.1 GCA_021299175.1 Chitinophagaceae bacterium | reverse complement strand
ATTGAACCTTGATCAACCCCATGCCAGTGGGTTTGACTATCCTTTTTGGCCTGTGCTCAAACCAATTGAGGGTGGTAGTGATTTTGTTCCCGTGATGATGCATTGGGAGTTTATCCCCTCCTATATCCGTTCTGTTGAATCTTTGCTTCATTTTAGGAAAGGAGGATTAAACACAAAAACAGGCAGAAAGGATATTCCGCACAATACCCTCAATGCCATCGGGGAAGAGGTCTTGAACAAACCCACTTACCAGGAAGCTGCGCTGAAGCGAAGATGCCTTGTGCTTTCATCAGGTTTCTATGAATGGAGGCATTTTACACCCCACGGGGGAAAGGATACAGCCTACCCTTATTATGTTTCAGTCAAGGGACAGGAGTATTTTTTTATGGCAGGCATTTACAATCCCTGGGTTGATCAGGAGTCTGGGGAGGTGGTCGACAGTTTTTCCATCCTGACGACTGCGGCCAATCCACTGATGGAAAAAATCCACAACAAAAAGAAGAGAATGCCTGTCATCCTTCCCGAAGAACAGGCAGAACAGTGGATCAAGGATGATCTTTCTGTTGAACAGATAGCAACACTCGCAAGATTTCAATTTCCGGCCGAACAAATGGAATTCCATACCATCCGAAAGGATTTCAGGCAGCTCGAAGAGCCCAGAGAAGCTTTTTTATACGAAGAACTCCCTCCAATAACTTAAATCACTTGTCCCCTGCCTTCGGCGGGCAAGCTCGTCCCTCTTCCCCTGTCCCTTGCTGTTCCCTCGTCCCTCGTCCCTTGTCCCTGGCTGTTCCCTCATCCCTCATCCCTAAACCCTCACATAAACTCTCTTTCTATCCATGACCCACCCCACCAGCCAGCAAACCATCATCAGCGCAATGGAATACAACAATGCGCCCCATGGGCCGGGTGTAATTTTCTGAAAGAAATCCTTGCTGATGACGGCGGTAAGGCTTCTTCCGTCTGCGTCCCTGATCAGGTTGAATGTCTTGGGGATGAAACTGGATAAGACGTAAATAAAGAGGGGATTCTTCCCGAATACTTCAAAAAAATAATTGCCTGTCCGGAAGGTTGTCTTGGCATTCAGGTACACCAATGATCCAATCAACAGCAGGGAGATGCCACAGGTATACAAAACATAGGAACTGGTCCAGATTTTCTTGTTGATGGGGAAGTTGTAGTTCCAGCAATAGGCAATGGCCATCAGTGCTGCACCACCGAGCAATACCTTTGCAATGCCCTCATAATCCTTGCCTTTTTCGCGCAGCAATACCCCCGCAAAATATCCGATGATCACATTTATGGCAGCCGGAAAGGTGCTCAGGAATCCCTCGGGTTCAAACGCAACCCCTTCACCCTTGTACATATGGTTTTCGCCCACCAGCCATTTGTCGATGGGTACTCCAAGATTTCCCAGCATGGTATAATCTCCTCCAAGAGACAATGCCAGCCAGTAGCCCAGCAAGATGGTGATGCTTGCAAAAATGACAGCCTTTCTTGAAAGAAAATGAATCATCATGGCTGCGATGCCGTAGCATAAAGCGATACGGGCCAACACTCCAAAAATGCGCGTCTTATCAATAGTTTTGGGCACCCATTCGCCTGCGCCATTGATGCTTACAAATGGATACCAAGACAACAAATATCCAATCAAGAAGATCAGAAAAGTTCTTTTGAGAATCTTGCCAGCAACTTTCCCATTGCCCATTCCCGCCATTTTGGGCATGGTGAAGGCCATGGCATTGCCCACCGCAAACAGAAAGGAAGGGAAGACAAGGTCTGTTGGCGTAAATCCGTGCCATGAAGCATGTTCAAGCGGTTCAAACGGGGCTGATCCGGCCTGGTTGTTCACGATGATCATGAAGCATACGGTCATCCCCCTGAATACATCAAGGGCTGTAAAGCGTTCTGTTGTTGACATGATGGAACAGGTTGGTTGGTTTGATGAATTTAAGGAATTTGGTCAAATCTGTTTTGAAAGGCCAATAAAAAACTTGTAGAGCATGCAAACGCTTGTGATAGAATTGATCTTTTTGTTGTCTGATCTGCGTTCAAGAATCTCATCTATTTTGACTAATTTGTCGATCGCTTAACAACTTGCCATGACCAACAGAATTGGAATGAATTTGCTGCTTTGGGGAACTGAGATCGATGCATCCCTTTTTCCGGTATTGGAGCAAATCAAAGCTGCAGGTTATGATGGTGTGGAAGTCCCCATTTTTGATACCAATCCCAGCCATTGGGAACCATGGCGAAAAAAATTGGACGAACTGGGACTTGAAAGGGTGGCCGTAACCATCAACGGTCCCGATCATCACCAGATCAGTGCTGATGCCTCCATGCGTCATAAAACCCTCGAAAGAAACAAGCAGGCCCTGGAATGCGCGCAGGTATTGGGATCCAGCCTGCTCACTGGTCCTTATCACTCCGCCCTTGGTGTATTTACTGGAAGCAAATCATCCGAAGAAGAAAACAAATGGGCTGCAGAAAACCTGTTTGCCTTGGCTGAACATGCCCAATCATTGAACATCACCCTTGGGCTTGAATACCTGAACAGGTTTGAGAGTTATTTGGTTTCCTGTACCGATGAGTTGATCGCTTTGGTGGATCGGATCAACCATCCCAATTGCAAACTCATGTTCGACTCTTTTCATGCGAACATCGAAGAAACCAAACTAGGCGATGCCATCAGAAAAATGGGCAGCAGATTGGTGCATGTGCAGTTGTCAGAAAACAACAGGGGTACATTGGGGAGTGGCCATGTCGATTTCAAGGATATTTTAACCGCACTGGAGGACATTAATTACCAGGGTATGATCAGCATAGAGGCATTCAGCAGCAAACTCAGTGCCGCCAACATCTGGCGCAAGATGTTTGATACTGAAATGCAACTCGTGAATGACAGTATTCATTATTTAAAAAGCATATAACATGAAAATAAACATTGCCATCGTCGGACTCGGATTTGGTGCAGAGTTCATCCCCATTTACCAAAGGCATCCTAATGCCAACATGTATGCCATTTGCCAGCGAAACGTGGAAAAACTCAATGCCATCGGGGATGCTTTTGGGATTGAAAAACGATATTCAGATTATGATGAACTGCTCAAGGATCCTCAGGTGGATGCCGTTCACATCAATTCTCCCATTCCCAACCATGCAGAACAATCATTGAAAGCACTGTATGCAGGCAAACACGTTGCCTGTACTGTTCCCATGGCCACCAGTGTGGAGGATTGCATGAAGATTGTGAAAGCCTGCAAGGAAACAGGAAAGAAATACATGATGATGGAAACCGTGGTCTATGCACGAGAATTTCTGTTTGTAAAGGAAATGTATGAGAAGGGTGAATTGGGCAAGGTCCAATTCCTCAAGGCATCGCACCAGCAAGACATGGACGGATGGCCTGACTACTGGCCTGGACTACCGCCGATGCATTATGCAACCCATTGTGTTGGCCCGGTTGCCGGCTTGTTGAAGTTGGAGGCGGAATATGTTTCCTGCTTCGGTTCAGGAACCATCCGTGAAGAGCTTGCGCAAATCCACAACTCACCTTTTGCGGTAGAATCGGCCCATATCAAGTTCAAAAATTCCGACCTCAGTGCCTATGTGTACAGGTCACTTTTTGATGTTGCGCGCCAGTACCGCGAGAGCTTTGAAGTCTATGGTTCTAAAAAATCATTTGAGTGGGCATTGATTGAAGATGAAGAACATGTAGTGCATACAGCAAAGCTGCCAGAGCACGAGATTCCTGCAAAAGTAAAAGTGCCAGACTATGCACATTTGTTGCCGGAGGGGATAAGGGATTTCACCACCAAAGGAGTTTATGACGTGGCAGAAAACACCCACCTCAGCTTTACGCAAGGCGCAGGACATGGAGGCTCTCACCCACACCTTGCCCATGAGTTCCTGATGGCGCTTGTTGAAAACCGCGATCCATTCCCGAATGCAGCACAATCCGCCAACTGGACATCCGTAGGCATCCTTGCCCACGAATCAGCCATGGAAGGCGGTGCCATCAAGCATTTGCCGGATTATTTTAATTTATAACACAGGGTTGAAAGAGTTGAAGGGGTTGAAGAGGTTTAAGTATTTTTCTTCAACCCCTTCAACCTCCTCAACCGCTTCAACTAGATTGACCTCCCTCAACCTTCTCAACTTCCCACAATGAAATTCCTCCTCACCCTCTCCCTGCTGCTCTCCACTGCTTTCGCGCAACAAGCCCGTCGCATTGAAGTACTGTTTCTTGGCGACAAAGGACATCACAAGCCGATCGAGCGTGTACCACAACTGATGGCAGCGCTTGGTCCTAAAGGCATCAACATCACCTACACGGATGATTTGAATGACCTGAATCCCAAGACGCTGGGCAAATATGACGCTTTGATGATTTTTGCCAACTGGGATACACTTCCTGCGCCAGCCGAGAAGGCATTGCTGGATTATGTTGCATCAGGCAAGGGCTTTCTGCCCATCCATTGTGCTTCCTATTGTTTCAGGAATTCCAACGAATACGTGAAGCTTGTAGGAGGACAATTCTGGCGCCATACCATGGATTCCATCACTACACAAACCGTGCAGCCCCAGCATCCTGTAATGGCCGACCTCATGCCATTCACTGCATACGATGAAACCTATTTGCACAGCCAACTGCAGCCAGACAACAATGTACTGGCAGTAAGAGAAATCAAGACAGATCAAAAGAAAGACAAGCCAGGTGTCAGCACTGAACCCTATACCTGGACCCGCACGCATGGCAAGGGAAAGGTTTTTTATACTGCCTATGGCCATGATGAGCGGACCTGGCAGGTTCCTGGTTTCCAAGACTTGATTTACAATGGCATCATCTGGTCGGTCAATGATGCAGCGAGGGCGGCACATGTGGCCAGGGCACCACAGAAATTTGAATACCGTGCAGCCAAATTACCAAACTACGAACAGCGTCCTGGCATCCAATACCAGCAATTGGCATTGACACCCCAGGAATCCATGAAACATATTCAGGTACCAGTGGATTTCAAACTCGAATTGTTTGCCGCTGAACC
>JAJTFY010000022.1 GCA_021299175.1 Chitinophagaceae bacterium | reverse complement strand
GCAGACATTGCGAATGTATGCAATGAGGCGGCGCTTATCGCCGCCAGGAAAGGCAAGGATCAGGTAGACATGGATGATTTCCAGGACGCCATTGACAGGGTAATCGGTGGGTTGGAAAAAAAGAACAAGATCATTCTTCCAGAAGAGAAGAAAATCATTGCCTACCATGAGGCAGGCCATGCTGTATGCGGATGGTTCCTCGAGCATGCTTATCCATTGTTGAAAGTGACCATTGTTCCCCGTGGAGTGGCTGCACTGGGATATGCACAATACACACCCAAAGAGCAGTACCTCTACAATACCGAACAATTGACAGATCAGATGTGCATGACCTTGGGCGGCAGGGCCAGCGAACAAATCTTCTTCGGAAAGATCTCCACTGGTGCGCAAAATGATCTGCAGCAGGTAACCAAAATGTCTTACGCAATGGTTACTGTCTACGGCATGAGCGATAAGGTCGGAAATGTGAGTTTCTATGATCCCGCACAGGAAAGCACTTTTACCAAGCCTTACAGCGAAGAAACAGGAAAAATCATTGACAGTGAGGTAAGGGTCTTGGTGGATCAGGCATACAAGCGCACCATTGAATTACTTACCGAAAAGAAAGCGGAAGTTGAAAAGATTGCCCTGGCCTTGTTGGACCGTGAAGTGCTTCACCAGCAAGACGTGGAAGACCTGATTGGCAAACGCCCTTACGAAGAGAAGAAAATATTCGCAACAGAATCTGCACCCGTGGTAGACGAGCAGCCTGCAGCTGAGGTTATCGAAACAGCAACACCTGCAGTTGATTCAACTGAGAAGGAAGCAGAAGGAGAACAAAATCCTGCATAGGCATGGAGGCATCTACAGGAAAAGAAGGCATACTGAAGAATATCCGGAAAGCGCTGACACAATCAGTAGATCAGCCTTTTCCAGGAATTGACAAGCTCAATTTTGCTTTTGATCAGACAAACGATGACCTTTCGGTATTGTTTGCTGAGAAATTCAGTGCTCTCCTTGGTAAATTTTCTTTTTGTGCCAATGAGGAAGACCTGGTCAATCAGATCAGGGAGCTCGTGACAGACAGGGGATGGACTGAGGTTCATTGCGCGGATGAGAACATCAAAACTGCTTTGTCTTCATTTGGTTTTCCTGCATTTTCTGAAAAGCCACTGGGAGATGCAGATGCTTCCATCACCAAATGTGAAGTACTGGTGGCCCGCACCGGGTCAATGGTGCTCAGCAGTACTGAGTCTTCCGGAAGGCTGACCAGTGTATACGCACCCGTGCACATCTGCATCGCAAAGGCCAGCCAGCTGGTTTACGATATCAAAGATGCCCTTGTGTTCATGCAAAAAAAATACGGGGATCAGCTTCCTTCCATGATTTCTTTTGCCACCGGACCCAGCCGTACGGCTGATATCGAAAAAACCCTTGTTGTAGGCGTTCATGGCCCCAAGGAGGTATTTTGCTTTTTACTTGATAAATAGCCGCTGAACACAATTCCCAATAAGCAGTATCTTTGACCATGCAAATTCCTGCAGGAAAAAAGGTTTATTTTCTTTCCGATTTTCATCTCGGTGTCCCTGACCATGCATCTAGCCTTGTCAGGGAGAAAAAAATTGTTGCGTTTCTTGAACGGGCCAAGGCCGATGCTGCAACAATTTTTATTGTGGGGGATCTTTTTGATTTTTGGTTCGAATACAGGAAAGTTGTGCCCAAAGGCTTTGTGCGAATTTTAGGAAAACTTGCTGAATTGGCCGACTCCGGGATACCCGTTCATTTTTTTGTGGGCAATCACGACATGTGGATGTCTGGCTATTTTGAAAAGGAATTGAATATTCCTGTTTACCATGAATCCAGGGTTTTTGAATTCAATGGAAAGAAATTGCTGGTTGGACATGGTGATGGTCTTGGCCCTGGTGATCATGGGTACAAGGCCATTAAAAAAGTTTTCAGAAATCCAATCTCAAAATTTCTTTTCGGATTGATTCCTCCTTTTTTTGGTATTTCACTGGCTACTTATTTCAGCAAAAGCAGCAGGGCTTCTACCGGAGAGTGCGATGAAAAATTCCTGGGGGAGGAGAACGAGTGGCTGATACAATATTGCAGGGAAAAGCTCAAGGAACATGCGTTTGATTATTTCGTTTTTGGTCATCGCCATCTGCCTATCGATTTTCAGCTGAATGAAAAAAGTCGGTACATCAATCTTGGGGATTGGATAAAGTACGATTCTTATGCAGTTTTTGATGGGACATCACTGGAACTGAAATTCAATTGACATGAAGATCCTTATTTTCATTGCAACGATGCTTGGTTGTTTGATCAATACTGGAATGACGCAGCAGCTTACTCTTGCAGAACATCCCAAATCAATCAAGGGTGATTTTTCTTACTGTATGCCAGATCAACTGGGCAATGTATTTGCGCTGAGCAGGTCAGGACAACTCAAGAAATACAATGCCAATCTTGACTCCATGGGTGTTTTCAATGATGTAAGGCGGTATGGAAAACTCTACAGCATTTCAGCAGACAATCCTTTGAGGAGTCTGCTTTATTTCAAGGAATACAGAATCATACTTGTGCTGGACAGGCTTATGCAAGTGGTCAATAAAATCGATATCCGAAAGGCAAATATCTTTCAGGCCCAGTCCATTGCACAGGGCTACGACAATAGCATTTGGGTATTTGATGAGCAGGAAAGCAGGTTGAAAAAACTGGATCTGAATGGAAAGCTGTTGTTTGAAACGGCTGACCTTAGGCTGGTATTCAATGAAACCCTGAAGCCCTCCAACATTTTTGATGCAGCAGGATTTGTATATGTGTATGATGACCAGAAAGGCTTGTTTATATTTGATTATTACGGGGCCCTGAAGAACCGCATCGCACTGATCGGCTGGACAGCTGTGCAGCCGCTAGGTAAAAATATCATTGGATTGAAAAATGGCAAGATCATGGTGTATACTCCTGGTGACATAGACATAAAAGAATTGCAGTTACCAGCCAATATATCTAAAGGAGAACAATACAGGTTCACATCGGATGCTTTGTATGTGCGCGATAGTACTGGCATTTACCAATACGAATGGAATAAATAATATATCATGCAGGAGGTATTGAACAGGACATTTCTTGACAACAGCTTTAGGGATTACCTGATGGTATTCGGATTTATTCTCAGTGTACTTATCCTAAGAAAAGTAGCCAGTAAAAAAATCACAAGGTTGATTTTTTATGCCTTCAGAAAAATGGGCAGGAAAATCAATGAAAAAGAGTTTTTTGACTTGGTATTGGCACCCCTTGAAAATTTCATTTTTTTCTCAGCTACCTATGTTGCATTGAATAGCCTGAATTTCCCCAGGGAATTCGGCTTCAGGATCATGAAAATCAAATCCGATGTATTGCTGGACAGGATGGCTTCAGGCATATTGATCTATTTTTTCTTTCATACCCTGTTGCGGGTTACCGATTATCTCGCCATCGTCATGGAAAAAAAGGCGAGGGCTACAGAGGATTATAGCGACGACCAATTGATCATTTTTTTCAGAGAGTTTCTAAAGGTTATTTTGATCATTGTTTGCATCCTGGTGATGATCAGGTATGTATTCAACCAAGACATTACAAAGTTATTGGCCGGTTTGAGTATTGTGGGTGCTGCCATTGCACTGGCTGCAAAGGAAAGCATCGAAAACCTGATTGCTTCTTTTATCATTTTCTTTGACCGTCCGTTTACCGTTGGAGATTCCCTTAAAATCCAGCAGGTCAGCGGAACAGTTGAGAAAATCGGATTGAGAAGTACCCGGGTGAGAACTATCGATGGTACCTACATCACCATTCCCAACAAACAGATGGTGGATAGCGTGGTAGACAATTTCTCCCTGCGAAACAAGTGTCGTTTTGAACTGGTGTTGGCCCTGGATCCAAGGGCTACAGTTGATCAGTTAAAGCAGCTGCTAAAGGAGATGGATGAAAAATTGGTTTATCCTGAACTAGCGACCAAAACAATTTTGCTCAGTGAAATCCGCATCGATGCCTATATCATCACTATTGAATGCATCACAGGTGTCATCAATACAACAGACCTCAATCTACTGAGGCAAAATGTCAATGTACAAGTGTTGGAATTGCTCGAAAAAAACGGAATAGCTGTGGCAGGAAAAGAACGGATGATCAATAATTTTCTACAATAGTCCTGCTTTTAGCTCCAGCAACATGGCGCGTATATTTTTGAGGCTTTCAATGGCTTCAAAACGTTCATTCACCTTTTTGCCACTTTTGATGAATGATTTTGCTCCGCTGATGGTGTATTTTCTTTCCTTCAGGAGGAAATAAATGAGCTTCAGGTTTTTTACATCATCGGGCCTGAAAAACCGGTCTCCTTTCCTGTTCTTTCTGGGCTTTAAGATGTCAAATTCGTTTTCCCAAAAACGGATCAGGGAGATGTTTACCCTGAACATAGCAGCCACTTCACCGATGGGATAATATTGTTTGCTATAGAGGATGCTGTCTTCCGGGATGTCCAACATGGCTATGTCTGTTATTTTCTTAACAGCTTGAGACCTGTCTTTTTTCCCCTTTTTCAATGCTGGTGCTGAGAAATCATCAACATCAATAGTTTGTATACTTGTACTAGACTCTTCAATCGAGGGCTCCTCCACCACCTGGACAGGAGGGGCAATTTTGTACGACTTCTTTTTTGACTCGGCAGGTTTACCGGTCAGTTTTATGGGATCACCGCCAAATAGGTCTAATTGCTGGAGCATTGTAGCGAAATTAGGAACTAATTTTTTTGAATTGTGGCCGAGTTATGCACAAACTGGATCAATCAAATGACTGGTTGCGGGAGGCTGCCAGTTTCAGGATCTGCTGGTATTGTTCAGGAGTGAGGTCATTATAGAAGAAATAAATGGGGTCCAACCGCTTGCGTCCTTTGAAAACCTCATAGTGAAGATGGGAGCCGGTTGATTTCCCAGTGCTGCCAACATACCCGATGACTTCACCCCTTTTTACCCGTTGACCTCTTTTGGCCTTGATTCTAGACATATGGCCATAAAGGGTGCTGTATGAGTAGCCATGCTGTATGACAATGTGATTGCCATAGCCATTGCCGAGGTTGCCGGCTGTTTTCACCGTACCTTCTGCTGTTGCATAGATTGGTGTACCTTGAGGAGCGCTGAAATCCAGCCCTGGATGGAATTTGACCGTTTTGTAGACCGGGTCAATCCTGTAGCCAAAACCAGAAGACAGCCTGTTGAGGTCTCGGTTGCTCAAGGGTTGAATGGCGGGAGTGCTGGCAAGGAGCTTTTCCTTGTTCTTGATCATTTTCTCAATTTCCTTGTACGATTCTTCCTGGTTGGTAATCCTGTTGTAGATGGTATTGAGTGTATTGAAAATGCCTTCTGTCATTTCGCTGTTCTCCATTCCGGCCACAAGCTGCAACTCCTTCTTGGATTCTAATTGCTTTGCTCTTGCGCTATCGGGAATGGGCGTGGCTTCAAATACTGATCTGTAGACTTCATTATCCCTTCTTTCCAGCAATTTTAGCCGTTCATCAATATCCCGGTAGCGGTCTGCATAGATCCTGTTGACCTCATCGGCTCTTTCAAGTTGTACTTTCAGTAGTTTTTCTTTTGGAGAGTCCACAAATCGGAAGGCGATGGCCACAATGATCAAACCGGTAACGATGGCTGTGGAAATGAAGGCCAATACCCTTAATAATGCCACCCTGAGTGGCACAACTTGCTTCTCATATCGAAGCGTGTGGGTATTATAATAATATTTGATCTTCTTCATCCGCTGCCCATCTTTTAAAAAATGTATTTTTGCTGGCCTGGCGAATTGCAAATATAAACCATTGATCCAAGATGGATCCGTATAAAAGGATTAAGAAATGACATCAGCGGAGATTAGAAATAGATTTTTGAAGTTTTTTGAAGGCAAAGGACACCATATTGTTTCCTCTGCACCCATTGTGTTAAAGGATGATCCCACCCTTTTGTTCACGAATGCAGGGATGAACCAGTTCAAGGATTATTTTCTGGGCAATAAGCCAGCACCGCATAAAAGGGTGGTGGATACCCAAAAATGCCTGCGTGTTAGTGGAAAACACAATGACCTGGAAGAGGTGGGTGTTGATACTTACCACCACACCATGTTTGAAATGCTGGGCAACTGGAGCTTTGGTGACTATTTCAAAAAAGAGGCCATTTCATGGAGCTGGGAGCTATTGACCGAGGAATATGGCATTGACAAGGACCGCTTGTATGCCACTGTTTTTGAAGGCGATACAAAAGAAAACATCCCCGCCTCAACCATCGCATTGGGTATTTGGAAAGAATTGCTGCCAGCAGATCATATTGTTTTTGGCAACAAGAAGGATAATTTCTGGGAAATGGGCGACACGGGTCCCTGCGGCCCATGCAGTGAGATCCATGTGGATTGCAGATCAGCGGAAGAAAGGGCAGCCGTGCCTGGCCACCTCCTGGTCAATAAAGACCATCCGCAGGTCATCGAGATCTGGAACAATGTATTCATCCAATACAACCGATTGAAAGACGGAACGCTGCAACCCCTTGCTGCCACCCATGTAGACACAGGGATGGGGCTTGAGCGCCTGGTCCGCGTTTTGCAAGGGAAGTCCTCCAATTATGATACCGATATTTTTTCAGGATCCATTCAGGCAACGGAACGCATTTCAGGAAAAAAATATACTGCCGGGGATTCAAAGCAGGATGTTGCTTTCAGGGTCTTGGCGGATCATATCCGGGCCATTGCCTTTACCATAGCTGATGGTCAGCTTCCATCAAATACAGGAGCAGGGTATGTCATCAGAAGAATTCTGCGCAGGGCTGTACGGTATTATTATTCCTATCTGGAGGTGAAAGAGCCCATGTTGCATCAATTGTTGCCAGGATTGGCTGAGCAATTCAAAGACGTATTTCCTGAACTGCAGGCCCAGTTGGGTTTCATCGCTAAAGTGGTGAAAGAAGAAGAGGAAACTTTCTTGCGCACCCTTGGAAAAGGATTGAAAAAGATGGATGATCTTCTTGAACTGGCAAAGCAATCCGGAACCATTGATGGCGCTGCGGCATTTGAATTGTATGATACCTATGGATTCCCCATTGACCTTACCCGATTGATCGCTTTGGAGCAGGCAGTGTTGGTAGACGAAGAAGGTTTTGAGCGTGAAATGCAGGTACAAAAAAACAGAAGCCGTGCTGCCACTGCATCTGATGTTGAAGACTGGATTGATGTTGCTAAACAGTCAGTCGCTGGAAAAGCATTTGTCGGATATGATGAATTGACCTGCAGCACCAACCTCCTGCGTTACAGGAAGGTAACGGCAAAAGGCCAAACCCATTTTCAGGTGGTGCTGGAGCAGACCCCTTTCTATGCAGAGAGTGGTGGACAAGTAGGTGATACAGGCACGATTACCATGGGGGAACACATCATTGAGGTACTCAATACCAAAAAAGAAAATGACCTGATTGTGCATACCGTATCGGCATTGCCAGAAACAGTCAGCCCTGCCGTTTTTGCCGCAGTCAATGTCGACAGGAGAAAAGAAATCACCAACCATCATACCCTCACCCATCTTTTGCATGCCGCATTGCGGACTGTCTTGGGAACGCATGTGGCGCAAAAAGGATCCCTTGTGTCCGATGATGGAATGCGTTTTGATTTCTCTCATTTTGCGAAAATGACAGACGAAGAATTGGCTGCTGTGACGGCAATGGTCAATGCAAAAATCCGTGAAAATATTCCGGTCATCATCAGGGAAATGGACAAGGAAGAAGCCATGAAACTGGGCGCCATGGCCCTTTTTGGAGAAAAATATGGAGACAAGGTCAGGGTAGTAACCATTGACCCTGCATACTCGATTGAACTCTGTGGCGGCACGCATGTTTCTTATACAGGAGCATTGGGCCAATGCATGATTGTATCAGAATCAGGGGTGGCCGCTGGTGTGCGTCGGATAGAAGCTGTCTGTGGCATTGCAGCAGACCAGAAGCATCTGGAAGAGCAGCAACTGTTAAAACAAGTCAGCACATTGCTGAAGAATCCACGCGAGTTGGTGCGCTCTATTGAACAGCACCTGGAAGAGCTATCAACACTAAAAAAGCAACTTGAGCAAACAGAGGTTAGACTGTTGGGATACCTGAAAACTGATCTGGTGAAAAAAGCAGAAGTGGTCAATGGTATAAACTTTATTGGCGTCATCACAGAAGCATCATCATCTGATTCCTTGAAAAAATTGTGCAATGACCTCAGGACGACCTATTCCTACACCATTGTAGTACTTGCTGCCAACGTTAGCGGGAAGCCTGCTGTTGCAGTGGGGCTTTCAGACAACCTGGTAACTGAAAAAGGCCTGGATGCAGTGGCGCTTATCAAGACCCATGTTGCTGGCCATATCAAAGGTGGTGGAGGCGGACAAAAATCCCTGGCATCAGCAGGAGGGCAAGAGGTGAGTGGTTTAGAGGCTGCTATTGCTGCCATCAAAAATGCACTGGTCTGATGCAATGGTCATTTATGTATTGCTCATTCGAAATCAACAAAGACAATGTCGCAAGACCTGACAATAAAATATGAAGCAGTAATTGGACTTGAAGTGCATGCACAATTGCAAACAAAAAGCAAGTTGTTTGCAGGGGATGCTACCGCTTTTGGTGCAGGTCCCAACACCCATGTAAGTCCTATTACACTTGGCCATCCAGGCACATTGCCCATGATGAACAAGACTGCCATTGCGCATGCCATCAGCATGGGATTGGTCTGTCATTGCACCATTGAGAAAAACAATTACTTCGCAAGGAAAAATTATTTTTATCCTGACCTTCCCAAAGGTTATCAGATCTCACAGCATACCACGCCCATCTGCAGTGGTGGATTTGTGAGCATCACTACTGCAACAGGTCGTCGTGATATTCAGCTCACGAGAATTCACATGGAGGAAGATGCAGGTAAAAGCATTCATGACCAGCATGATGGCTTGACATTGCTGGACTATAACCGCGCAGGTGTTCCCTTGATTGAAATTGTTACCGATCCAGTCTTGCATACTGCTGAAGAGGCTTCTGCCTACCTGACACAGATCAGAAAGCTGGTAAGGTGGATAGGCATTTGTGACGGAAACATGGAAGAGGGTAGCCTGCGTTGTGATGCAAATATCTCTGTAAGGCCAAGAGGAAGCCAATTGCTCGGCACGAGGGTAGAGGTGAAAAACCTCAACTCGATCAGGCACCTAAGGCATGCGATTGACATCGAGATCAACCGTTTGTCTGCCATGTGTGAAAAAGGGGAGACCATTGTGCAGGAAACCAGGAGCTATGATGCAGACAGGGGCATCACTTTCTCTATCAGAACGAAAGAGGATGCAGATGATTACCGCTATTTTCCTGAGCCAGATCTTGCTCCCTTTGAATTTACTGATGCATTTATTGATGGCATAAGGGATGCTCTTCCTTCTCTTCCTGATGAGAGGGCGCGCCAATACGTTGAAGCTTATGGTCTTTCTCAATATGATGCTGAACAATTGACAGAAGACAAGGACTTGAGTGATCTTTTTGACAAAATTGCCAGTTCAACATCCCATAAAAAAAACCTGGCTAATTTTCTGATTGGGCCGCTGCGCGCGCATCTCCATCTTGTGGATGGTTCCTGGAATGATGTTGCCATCTCCTCAGAAAACTGGCATCATCTGCTGGACTTGGTTGCAGATGGCAAGCTTGGGTTCTCCATTGCTGCACAAAAACTTTTGCCAGTCATGCTGGAAGATAGCAATGCCAATCCTTTGGAACTCGCTGCTGCAATGAATTTAATCCAGGATGCGGGGGATGATGAAATTGGTGCTTGGGTGCAGCAGGTATTGGATTCCATGCCTGATAAAGTAGAAGAATTCAGAAAAGGGAAAAAAGGATTGATGGGCTTGTTTGTAGGTGAAGTAAAAAAGATATCAAAGGGGAAGGCAGATCCCAAAACAACAACGGAACTACTCAGTGCACATTTAAATAAAAAACAATAGCATGAAACAATTCTTGAGGGCAGTCACACTGCTGGTTTTCCTTGCCGTAGCATCCTGCAAGCAGACAGAAAAAAATGTCAGCTTCAATTTTACAGTGTTGGGGAATATCGAAAAACAGGCTGTTTACCTTGACTTGATTGAGCTGGAAGGGGAACCCATTACCATGGATACTGCAGTTGCTGAAATGGGTAAGGCTGTTTTTGCACTGAAGGGTGGAGCAGTTGATCCTGAAGTATTGTATAGGGTGAGGTTTGAAAAAACACAGGCATATTTTTTGGTGATACCAGACAAGTCATCCATCAATGTAACAGCAGATCTCAAAAGCCCCGACCTCTTCTCAACCAATTCTGAAGGAAGCAATTCTTTCAGAATCCTCCTTGCGGGCTTTAATGCACGCCTTCAGGAAATTGATTCGATCCGCAATGCCATTGTAGCGAAAGGTGATGTGATGGACAGCAGCAGGGTGGTGCTTGAAACTGGTTTTCGTGATAAAATTACAGCGGCAGGTTCCTATCTCCTGAATTATGCTGATACAACACAAACCCCCGCTGTTGCCATTTACGCATTGGGCATGTCAAGAAATCTCGTATCACCTGATCAAGTCAAACCTGCGCTCAATGCCATTGCAAAGCGTTTTCCCAAGTCGAAAAAAATAGCAAAATTGGCAGGCGACCTCAACAACCAAACCGAGCCAAAGCAAACAGAAGAACTTGTCGGTAAAGAGGCACCTTTGTTTGAAATGCCTGATGTGAATGGTCGAAATATTTCTTTGGCATCCTTTCGCGGCAAATATGTATTGGTTGATTTTTGGGCCAGCTGGTGCAAACCATGCCGCATGGAAAATCCCAATGTGGTGGCTGCTTTCCAACAATTCAAGAACAAAAATTTTACTGTCCTGGGTGTTTCGCTAGACAAGGAAAAAGAAGCCTGGCTCGAAGCCATCACAGCCGATGGACTTGCCTGGACACATATCAGCGACCTGAAACAATGGGAGAGTTCAGTGGTACCTTTGTACCAGATTGAGGGAATACCATTCAATGTATTGCTTGATCCTCAGGGAAAGATCATTGCCAAGGGGTTAAGGGGAGAAGAACTTCTGGCAAAGTTAGCTGAGGTCTTAAAATAGTTTTAGTTCAAGGGCTTAACTCTTTTTCTTAGCTGCCAGCAACAGCAACACTGGAAGGAGAATCAAGTTGGTCAGGGTAGCCACCAGCAGCGTGAAGGAAGTAAGCCATCCCAGGGCCTGTGTACTGCCGAATCCACTGAATACGAAAATGATGAACCCTGCAATCAATACCAGAGAGGTATAGACAATGCTGATGCCTGTTTCCCTGATGGTTTGCACAACGGTCTCATGCACCTTTCCATTGAAATGTGGAAGCTCCTGTTTGTAATTGACAAGGAAACGTATGGTGATGTCTATTGCAATACCCAGTGCAACACTGAAAACCAATACTGTGGAGGGTTTGATGGCGATGCCCATCCATCCCATCAAGCCGGCTGTCATCACCAATGGAATCAGATTGGGAATCAGCGAGCAGAGGAGGATCCTGAATGACCTGAACAAATAAAGCATGCACAGTGAAATGAATAGAAAGGCCCAGAAAATGCTTTCTTTCAAACCCTTGATGATAAACCTGCTGCCTTCAAGAAATGTTATACTGGATCCTGTCAATTGAACAGAAACCTTGCTGGTGTCAAAATAGTCCGGAACATGTGCCTCTAGGCTGTCTATCAGTATGGGCATGCGCATGCTTCCAACATCTGCCATGTTCACACTGATGCGGGTAACCTGTTTGTTGCTGTCAATGAAGGAGGACATCAGTTTTTCCAATGAACCTTTTGCCGGGGCATTTCCTTTGCTGGGCTTCATGTAATCTGCCATGAATGCCCCATCAAATGCGTTGGGCATGGAATAATTGTTGCTGTCTCCGTCATAGAATCCCTGTTTTGCAAATTTTAATCCTTCTGCCAATGAAAGTGGACGGGCCATTTCTGGGTAGGAAGCAATATAGGCGCTGAATGAAGAAACCTTGTCATATACAGAAAGGGCCCTTGAGCCGGCAATGCCATTCTTCTTTTTGGTATCCACAAGGATTTCCAAAGGCATGATGCCCCTGAAATTGGATTCAAAGAACCGAAGGTCAGTATATATCTTGTCCTTTTTGGGAAGGTCATCAACAATAAAAGATTGTGTTTTCAGTTTTGAGATGCCGATGATGGAGAAAATCAATGCAATGCCTGTAGCAAGATAAACTGTTCTTTTGTTGGAGAATACCCACTGTTCGATCGTTGTCAGCAGGGTCTGAAGCCATTTGTTTTCCAGATAGCGGGTATGCTTTTTCCTCGGTTCCGCCATGTAGTACAAAGCGATAGGAATCAGTATCAATGAGATAAAGAACAGCGCCATGATATTGATACCCGCAACAATGCCAAATTCTTTCAGGATGATGCTTTTGGTCAAAGCAAAGACGGCAAAACCGAGTGCGGCGCTGATATTGCAGAAAAGTGTGACAACCCCCATTTTACCGATCATCTCTACAATTGCTTTTTTCTTGTCGCCGGTTTTCATGAAGGCGGTATGGTACTTGTTCAGGAAATAGATACAGTTGGGAATGCCGATCACAACCACCAGTGGTGGAATCAA
The DNA here is from genome assembly GCA_021299175.1 of Chitinophagaceae bacterium. Classification (GTDB taxonomy): domain Bacteria; phylum Bacteroidota; class Bacteroidia; order Chitinophagales; family Chitinophagaceae; genus Pollutibacter. Next base: position 7,037 of record JAJTFY010000022.1, on the reverse strand, counting down.
CGCATTGAGCAGTGTGATCCTGAACCCTAGCATATGGATGGTGGCAAGGCTGTACACAACACCAATCAGCACAACTGTCAGGGAGAGCAGGGTGGTGCTCAAAGACCTGAAGAAAATAAACAAGATCAATGCGGATAAAAGAACAGAACCCAATAGGAACCACTGCATCTCTTGTGCAATGCGCAATGCAACATTGGTCCTGATCAGGGGAAGGCCACTCAGGTGGAGGTCGAGCTTTGATGATTCAGCAAAAGCAGCAGCCTCTTTTTCAATTTCGCCGATGGTGGTTTCGCGGGCTTTGGAGCCAAGAATTGCACTGTTGATCCTCAAACCCAGCAAATAGGCCTTTGTATCAGGGTTGTAGAGCAGTCCACGGTAAAAAGGCAGGGAATAAAAAATATCCTTGAGGCTATCGAGTGCTTGTTGGTTGTTGATATTGGCAGGAAAAATCCTGATGGCATCCAATTTGTTGGTGCTGTCATTTTTTTTCAACGTTACTGCTCCATTCACACTGATGATGTCTTCAACGCCATTGATCTTTTTCAATCGCTCCTGAAAACGGGTTAATGCGTTGAACTGATTGACCTCAAAAAAATTCTCTGAGGTAAAACCAATGGTCAGGAGGTTTCCATCCTCTCCGAAAGTTTTTTTGAATTCAAGGTATGCTTTGTATTTGGGATGATCTGTTGGGATGGCCCTGGAAAAGTCATAACTCATCTGAACCTTGCTGGCATGGTAGCCCATGAAAACCGTCAACAGGACCAGCGCAATGATCAGTGGTATGCGAAATTTAAGAACCGCCTTGCCCAGTGCCTGCCACATATGAGAAATTTTTACAAAGGAAAGGATTTTATGCCGCTCCCCTTCAATCTTTTTAGGGGGCAGGGGCATCTGCTAATTCGTTAATTTTATACCATGAAGCCTGCTTTCATTCTCATTCTGGCTTGTTTTTCACAATATGCATTGCCTGCACAAACGCTACCTGCCATTGGCCAATGGCGCGATCACCTTCCCATGCGTTCAATTGTTGATCTAGACAATTCCTCCTCAAAGCTGATTGCTGCTTCCTCTTTTGGCTATTTCACCTATGATCCTGTAGCCCAATTGTATGATGTTCATACCAAGGCCCGGGGGCTTTCAGAAGTAAAACTGAGGCATTTGGCCAAGGATCCTTTTTCAGAAAAAATGCTGATTGTCTACGAAAATGCCAACATAGACCTGGTAGAAGGAGACCAAATCCGGAACATCCCCGATATATTGCTGAGCAAGATTCAGGGCGATAAAACCATCAACAACGTCCTTTGGGCCGGAACCGATGCCCTGCTTTCCTCCAACCTGGGTATTATTGCAGTAAATACCCAGCGCAAGGAAATAAGGGATACCTACAGGCCAGGTGCAAATGGTGCAGATATCAAAATACTTCAGCTTGCCCTGTTGAACAATATCCTTTATGCTGCTAGTTCAGAGGGTTTGAAAAAAGCATCTTTTCAAACTTCCACACTGGGTGATTTCAGGTCCTGGACATTGGAGTCCATTCCCGGAGCTGTTGGTATGGTTGACAATATCCTCATTTGGAATGACAGGCTGGTGGCCAGAAAGGGTGATTCCATTTTCATCAAATCGAATGGAGCATGGAGCCTGCTCTTTGTTTCTTCTAAACCCGTCACCTCCATCAATGCCAGTGGTAACGGCCTATACATTGGACAATCACTGCAGGGCAAGGGTACGGTTGTTTATTTTTCTGATGCTGGCGCGCAAGCCCAGTTGATTGCTACGCCTTCGATTTCTTCTCCTGTTGCATGCTTGAAAATCAGCCAGGAACTTTGGGTGGGTGACAAGAACAATGGACTGATCAAGGTATCCACAACTGCCGATGTACAATTCTTGCCCAATGCACCCTACGGTATCGCCTTTGGAAGCGGTGTCTATGCCAATGCAACGGTTTGGGCTGCTGCAGGAACCATAGGGGCAGACGGCAAGGGAAAACTGAACAAGACTGGTTTCTTTGGCTTGAAGGATGACAAATGGCAGAACTTCAACAGCTGGTCAATGCCCGCTTTGGACAGCCTGCCAGACATCAATGTATTGGCTTTTGACCCCACTAAACAAGCTGTTCTGGCTGGGTCTTTCGGTGGAGGTTTGTTAGAAGTCAGCAAAGAAGGGAAACCCATGGTATACAAACAGGGTTCGTTCATCAGCCCCGCAATGACAGATCCCACATCATTTCGGGTTGCAGGACTTGCATACGACCTTGACATGAATCTCTGGATGGCCAACCATGGGGCTTTGCAAAATCTTGTTGTCAGGAAAAAGGATGGCAGCTGGAAAAAATTCTCCATTCCTTTTCCTCATCTTGGCAATGCAGTTTCTACCATTGTTGTTGATGATCAGAACCGGAAGTGGATCATATCACCTCAGGGCAATGGCTTGTTTTGTTTTGATGATGGGGGTACCATTGATCAGACCAACGACGACAAATGGCGGTATTTCCGGCAGGGCAGAGGCAATGGAAACCTACCATCTTCCAATGTCTTGAGTGTGGCATGCGACAAGAATGGATTTGTTTGGGTGGGCACAGACAGGGGCGTTGCCATCATCCAATGTGGTGATGATCTTTTCAACAACACGCTCTGTGATGCCACCTTACCAGTGGTGCAACAAGACAATTTTGCAGGTTTGTTGCTGGCAGAGGAAATGGTGAATGATATCAAGGTGGATGGGGCCAACCGCAAATGGGTTGCCTCAAAAAATGGGGTATGGTTGTTGAGTGCCGATGGTCAAAAAACGATTCACCGGTTCACCGTATCCAACAGCAGTTTGCTCAGCAATGAAGTTTTTTCAATCGTGATCCATCAACTTACGGGAGAGGTTTTCTTTTTTACTGCCAACGGGATATGTTCATTCAGGGGCACTGCCACTGCAGCAGCCACTGAAAAAAAGAAACCCTTTGTTTTCCCTAATCCGGTACCCTCTGGCTTTTCGGGAACCATCGCCATCAGGGAACTTCCAGACAATGCGTGGGTACGCATTACTGAACTCGATGGACGCCTGGTGCACCAGTCAAGGTCTTTGGGCGGGCAGGCCATTTGGAATGGGAAAAACTACAAAGGCGAAAGGGTGAACAGCGGGATATACCTCGTTTATATTGCAGACGAGAACAACCAGCAACAGGTGGCAGCGAAAATATTTTTCATACAATAGCATGGCAGTCATCCACACCACAAAAGGGATTGTGATCAGAACGGTCAAGTATGGTGAAACCTCATTGGTGGTTTCTGCATTCACTGAGCTTTTTGGATTACAGCAATACATGGTGAATGGAGTAAGAACATCCAAGCGATCCAATGGCATTTCTGCAGCCCAACTTCAAGTAGGGAATATACTAGAGATGGTTGTCTATCAGAACGACAGGAATACACTGCAACGCATCAAGGAGTGTAAGCAGGCCATTCATTACAATGAATTGTTTTCTGATGTGACAAAAAATGCTGTCATGCTTTTCATGGTTGAGCTGTTGCAGAAATGTTTGAAGGAGCCTGATCCCCATCCGGAACTTTTTTATTTTATAGAAGATGTCATCAAGGGGTTGGACAACGGAACAGCTCAACAAACAGCCAACATCCCCCTTTTTTTTGTATTGCATTTGTCGCATTTTTTTGGATTCAGGATGATGGACAATTTCAGTGATAAAGACAATATCATGGATCTTCATGAGGGCCAGTTTGTGTCTGAAATGCCCATTCATCAAATGGTTGTTCTTCCACCGCAAAGTGAATGCATATCACAGTTGTTGCGGGTCATGCAGCTGGAAGAATTGGAGGAGATAAAGATAAAGAGGAAACTGAGAAATGATTTGTTGGACGCCTGTCTTCAATTTTATGGCATGCACATCAATGCATTTGGCAACATGAAATCCTTGCCGGTGATCCGTGTGCTGATGGAACAATGATTAAATGATTCTCTTGGCCTGAAGGTCCTTGTCCAGCAATACAATGCCTGGTTTTTTTCCAGATTCAAAGCTGCCCAGTTCATCATCCCTTTCCAGTGCCCTTGCGCCATTGATGGTAGCCCATTGCAGCAGCAGTTGCAAGGGAATTTCCGGTAATTCTTTTCTGATGGTTCGAATTTCTGATGCGATACTCAGTTGCCAGTTGCTGCTGTAACTATCAGTGCCCAAAACGATTTCAGCCTTGTTTTTGATCAGGCGGTCAATGGGGGGCATGCGGTTTTCGATGTAGATGTTGGCGTTAGCACAAATGCAGAAATGGATTCCTGATAGATTTTCCTTTGCATGGTCCATGGTAAAGACAATGTCTTCTTCTGCAGTGAAAGTATTGTGGACCAGGATCAGTCTTTGTTTTTTGTTGAAATGTGGCAGACAGGACCTTAACGAAGATTTTCCCGTTACAGGAAATGGAGATCCATTCAATCCGAGTGTATTGAAAAATTGGATAAAATCGCCAGTTCCTTTGGAGTACAGTTCATCTTCTGCAGGGTTTTCTTGGCTGTGCATGGAGATGATCTGATGCCCGGTGCGGTTGTTGATTCCTTCAAAGGTTTTGTTGCTGATGCTGTAAGGGGCATGAGGCACCAACGAAGATTTGAATGATGAAGCTTCACCATTGACTGTTGCATCTGTGAAGGCGTTTAATATTCCTTCATAATGCAGCAAATTGGCTTCAGCTTTTTCATCTCTCATTCCAAGCACCTCGATAAAATTATTCCACTTGATCTTGCTCTTGCATTTTGTCTGAAGAGTGATGCTTGTATTGCAGATGTCTCCAACCGCAACAATACCTTCCAGCATCATTTCTTTTTCTGCTTTTTCGATGCTCTCAAGTATCAGCGCTTGATCATGGTCTCGTTTGGTCACCACATCCAATAAGAAAGGAATCAGTCCTGTATGGGGCGGAATGGTATTTTTCAGGTGGCTGAGTTCTAGGTGACAATGCGCATTGATGAACCCCGGACAAAGGATGCCTTTGTATCTTTCAATGCCTTCGCCGGCATCCATTTCAGCCATGATCTCGACGACCTTGCCATCTTCATCCATGATGAGCACATGGCCCGGATCAAGGAATTCAAATCCGGTAAAGATCTTATCAGCCTGAAACTTGCGGTAATTCATCTGTTGAAAAGAATTAACTTTGCGCACGAAAGTAAAGATTAAATACCGGATGGAATCCGCTTAAACATATGCTGGATAAATTAGAAGCCATAAAAGCCAAGTTTGATGACATCGGTGTTGCACTGACCAATCCGGAAATTGTTGGCAACAATAAAAAGTTCAGTCAGCTTTCCAAGGAATACAGAAGTCTTGAGAAAGTGGTGAATGCATATACCCAATACAAGCGGCTGTTGTCTGATATTGAATTCAACCGTGAGGCATTGATGGGAGATGATGAGGAATTGAGAGAGTTGGCCAAAATGGAGACTGCAGAACTGGAACTGCAAAAAGAGACCCTGGAAAAGCAGATCAGGAACATGTTGATTCCCAAGGATCCGCAGGATGATAAGAATGCGATTCTTGAAATCCGTGCAGGAACTGGGGGAGATGAGGCCTCTCTTTTTGCGGGAGATCTCTTGCGCATGTACATGCGTTATTGTGAAGGAAAAGGTTGGAAAGTGGCCTTGCTCAATGAAAATGAGGGTACCATGGGTGGCTACAAGGAAGTCCAGTTGGAAGTCACTGGCGATGAAGTGTATGGAACAATGAAGTTTGAAAGTGGAGTACACCGTGTACAACGGGTGCCAGATACGGAAGCCAGTGGAAGGGTGCATACCAGTGCCGCGACTGTTGCGGTAATGCCCGAGGCAGAAGAGGTGGATGTGGAGATACGGGATGCAGATGTCAAAATGGAAACATCCCGAAGTGGTGGTGCAGGCGGACAGAACGTGAACAAGGTGGAAACCAAGGTAATGCTGACGCATATTCCAACTGGTACAGTTGTTATATGCCAGACAGAAAGGACGCAGTTGGGAAACAGGGAAAAGGCCATGCAGATGATGCGGACAAGGCTTTACGAAGAGCAGGTAAGAAAACAGGAAGATGAGATCTCAAGGCACAGGAAGAGTCTGGTCAGTTCAGGAGACCGCTCAGCCAAGATCAGAACCTATAATTTCCCTCAGGGTCGGGTAACTGATCACCGTATTGGTATGACCCTTTACAATTTACAGGAGGTGCTGAATGGAAGCATCGGAGAACTCATTGATGCGCTCCAATTTGCAGAAAACGCCAGCAAACTCTCTCAACAATCCTCTTAGGGGCCTGTTTCCTGTAAAAAAATATTTTCCCGGATTATAATCTCTTTAACAACCCTGAGCAGGGTTGTTTCGTCTATATATTGTGTAAACAATCGTTTGCATCCAATTTGTAGAAACAAGTTTTTTTTCTCATAAGCAGTTAGTTTTGGTTACGGCCCCTATTTCCATAGGGGCTTTTTTTTGCGACCAAAGCCCCAACTGCTGATCCAAGTGCATCGGCAAGACCGTCCCAGTATGAAAAACTTCTAGTGGTAAAAAAATGCTGGTAGTATTCCATGCCCATGCCGTAGGTTGAGGCCAGGATGGTGATCAACAACAGGATCTTGTTGCTGGCCAACGTTTCTTTGCTGAAAAAATAGACTCCCCAAAAAAAGGTCAAGATGGCAAAAAGTCCGAAATGAATGAGTTTATCTATGCCGTAAACCTTCAGCAAACTGATTTCATTTGCACTGCTGGTGTCCATGCTGAGCAAATAAAAGATGATGACAGTCCATAAAAGGCCCGGCCACATGCTTCCTTTCAAGAATTTCATTTATTTAGGCTCCAATCAGTGCCTTGTATGCATTTACATCCAACAAACCGGAAAGCTGGGAAGCATCATTGATGTTCATCTTGATCATCCAACCATCACCGTATGGATCTTGGTTCACCAACTCGGGTTGGCTGTCCAGCAGGGGATTTTTTTCAGTGATGGTTCCTGAAACCGGAAGGAAGAGGTCACTGACCGTTTTTACAGCCTCAACTGTTCCGAAGACAGCATCTGCACTCAATTC
>JAJTFY010000021.1 GCA_021299175.1 Chitinophagaceae bacterium | reverse complement strand
TTTAACCAGACGGCAATAGCCGGATAAAATATAATAAAATGATTCAGCAAGAATCCAGATTGAATGTAGCAGACAACAGCGGTGCCAAAGAAGTACTTTGTATCCGTGTATTGGGTAACAGTGGACAGGATTATGCCAAGATCGGTGACAAAATTGTTGTTACTGTAAAGGATGCAATCCCTGCTGGTGGTATCAAAAAAGGTACTGTTGCCAAAGCTGTTATTGTTCGTACAAAGAATAAGCTTCGCAGGAAAGACGGTTCTTATATCCGTTTCGATGATAACGCAGTGGTAATCCTCAATGCTTCTGATGAGCCAAGGGGTACACGTATCTTCGGACCAGTTGCCCGTGAACTGAGGGATAAGGGATATATGAAAATCATTTCACTTGCACCAGAAGTCCTTTAATTGAGTATAAACTGCGTGACCAACGCTTAAAATAAAGAAGATGAGTACTAGATTCAAACCCAAGTTCAATATCAAAAAAGGTGACACCGTTGTGGTGATCGCGGGAGACGACAAGGATCCCAAGAAACCACGCAAGATTCTTGAAGTGTTTCCTGAGAAATCACGTGTGCTGGTTGAGGGTGTTAACATTGTTACACGCCATACCAAGCCTTCTGCCCAAAACACCAAAGGTGGTTTGGTTAAAAAGGAAGCTTCTGTACACATCAGCAATGTGATGCTCTGGGATGCCAAGAAAGAAGAGGCTACCAAAGTAAAAAGAACCAGGGAGAACGGTAAATTAGTAAGAATTTCTAAAAAGTCAGGGGAGGTAATCAAATAATGAGCACATCAACGTATACACCCAGGTTGCAGACAAAGTATCACACGGAAGTGATACCAGCTCTGATGAAAAAGTTCAGTTATAGTTCAGTAATGCAAGTACCTAAAATCACCAAAATCTGCTTGAACAGAGGTGTGAATGGTGCAGTTGCCGATAAAAAATTGATTGATATTGCGATCGATGAACTGACTACTGTAACAGGCCAAAAAGCTGTTGCGACTAAATCAAAGAAAGATATTTCTAACTTCAAGTTGAGAAAGAACATGCCCATCGGCGCACGCGTTACATTGCGCGGTGTGAAGATGTTTGAATTTCTTGATAGGTTGATTTCTGCATCTCTTCCACGTGTTCGTGACTTCAAAGGCGTAAGCGAAAAAGCTTTCGATGGTCGTGGGAACTACACACTTGGTGTTACCGAGCAAATCATTTTCCCTGAGATTGATATTGACAAGGTTACCAAAATCACGGGTATGGATATTACTTTTGTAACCACAGCCAAGAACAACGAAGAGGCTTATGAGTTGCTGAAAGAAATGGGAATGCCTTTTAAAAACATGAAAAAAGATTAATTGAAATCTAATTGGGGCGAATGCCCAGGTTCAACACAATAAAGAACATATGGCAAAAGAATCGGTAAAAGCCAGACAAAGGAAAAGAGAGAAAATGGTCGAAAAGTTTGCAGAAAAGCGTGCAGCCCTCAAGGCCGCAGGTGAATGGCAGGCGTTGGATCAACTTCCAAAGAACTCTTCAAAAGTACGCCTTAAGAACAGGTGCCAGATCACTGGTCGTCCTAAAGGATACATGAGATTTTTTGGTCTCTCAAGGGTAACCTTCCGCGACATGGCTCTTTCAGGAAAGATTCCAGGAGTTACAAAAGCAAGCTGGTAATCCGAACGTAAACAGAACTACTACTCAATAACTTAAACCGAAGTAATCCCTTCGTTGGGACTAAGGAGGAACAAAATATGACAACAGATCCAATTGCAGATTTCCTGACAAGGGTCAGAAATGCACAGATGGCGGGGCACAGAATCGTTGAGATTCCAGCTTCTAATCTCAAAAAGCGTATCACTGAGATACTCTACAACCAGGGCTATATCCTCAAGTACAAATTTGAGGATGATTCCAAGCAAGGGGTAATTAAAATCGCCTTGAAATATGATGCAATCAGCAAAGAGCCTGCTATCAAAACTTTGGAGCGTGTCTCACGTCCAGGTCTTAGGCAGTATTCCAAGCCGGTTGACTTCAAAAGAGTGAAGAACGGATTGGGTGTTGCCATCCTGTCTACTTCAAAAGGAGTAATGACCGATAAAGACGCCAAATCACAGAATGTGGGTGGTGAGGTGCTTTGTTATATATATTAATTAAAATCTTTCCTTGTTGGGAAGTTTGGATTGCGCACTAAGTTTTCTATACGGAACTGAAACCATCCAGGCAAGACTACAGGGATCTAAAACAGAATACTATGTCTCGTATAGGTAAAAAGCTTATTGAACTTCCTGCAGGTGTAACACTTACTGTTGGTACAGACAATGTTGTTACAGTAAAAGGTCCTAAAGGACAGCTCAAACAAGACATCGATCGTGATATATCGGTTGAAATCAATGGTAATATTGTTGAGCTGAAGCGTCCAACAGATCAAATCAGGCATCGTGCCCTGCATGGTCTTTCAAGGGCTTTGGTCAATAATCTTGTTGTAGGTGTAACTACAGGTTTCAAAAAAGAACTTGAATTGGTGGGTGTTGGTTACAAAGCTTCCAGCCAGGCCAACATTCTTGATCTTTCTCTTGGTTATTCTCACAACATCATTTTCGAGATCCCAAGTGAATTGAAAGTGTCTACAACCCAAGAAAAAGGAGACAATCCCCGTATTTTCCTGGAAGGTTCTGACAAGCAATTGCTTGGTCAGGTAGCTGCCAAAATCAGGGGTCTGAGAAAACCTGAACCATACAAAGGAAAAGGTGTGAAATACAAGGGTGAATACATCCGTCGTAAGGCAGGTAAAGCAGCTGGTAAATAATAATCGTTAACTATCCTGGCAGCATCAGGACAAACCATAAAAGATGAACGTAAAATCATTAAGAAGACAAAGGATCAAGTATACGATCCGCAAGAAGATCTCAGGAACTGCAGCAATGCCAAGATTGAGCGTCTTCAGAAGCAATACAGAAATCTATGCGCAATTGATAGATGATGTAAACGGTGTTACCCTTGCATCAGCATCTTCCCGCGATAAGGATATTCAGGCACAGAAGGTGACCAAGACTGAAAAAAGCAAAATGGTTGGTGAAGCCATTGCCAAAAAAGCAATTGCTGTAGGTCTTGCCGGTTGTGTGTTTGATCGTGGTGGTTTTCTCTATCACGGTAGGGTTAAAGCAGTAGCAGAAGGTGCACGTGAAGGTGGCCTGAAGTTCTAATCATAATTTTGTTCAAATCAATATTTCAATAGATGTCAAAAGTAAATTACAGCAGAGTCAAAGCCGGAGACCTTGAGTTGAAGGAGAAAGTTGTAGCCATCAACCGCGTTGTAAAAACAACAAAGGGTGGAAGAGCATTCAGTTTCTCGGCACTCGTAGTTGTTGGTAACGAACAGGGTGTAGTTGGTCATGGTCTTGGTAAAGCCAAGGAAGTCCAGGAGGCGATCACCAAAGGAATAGAAGACGCAAAGAAAAACCTGATCAAGGTTCCTGTAATGAAAGGAACCATACCACACGATCAACTTGCAAAAGAAGGTGCGGCAAAGGTTTTGATAAAGCCTGCTGCCCATGGTACTGGTGTAATCGCAGGTGGAAGCATGCGTGCTGTTTTGGAGAGTGTCGGCATCACTGACGTTCTTGCAAAATCACTGGGTTCTGCCAATCCACACAATGTGGTTAAAGCTACTTTCAAAGCCTTGGGTATGTTGCGTGAGCCTATTCATGTTTCTAAAACAAGGACCATTGCTCTGAAAAGGGTTTTTAACGGATAATATTTCCTTCAATACATTTGTTAACGCAACAATACCCCCAGGGGTTTCAATATGAAGAAGCTGAAAATAACTAAAGTAAAAAGTGTCATCGACCGTCCTGAACGTCAAAAGCGTACCATGGAAGCGCTTGGCCTGCGCAAGGTCAATGCTTCTGTCGAGTTGGAAGCAACTCCACAGATTCTGGGTATGGTCAGGAAAGTGACCCATCTTGTTAAGGTTGAGGAAATCTAAAGGATTACCCGTCAATTGATATACATTATTTTTTAATACGAGTGGTCTTCATAGACTGCGTTGAGTAAAACAGGCATCATGAAATTACATACTTTAAGGCCCGCAAAAGGAGCTACAAAAAAAGAGAAAAGAATTGGTCGTGGTGAAGCATCAGGCCATGGCGGAACTTCCACCAAAGGTAACAAGGGTGCACAAAGCCGTGCAGGATACAAATCAAAGAGGGGACATGAAGGTGGTCAGATGCCAATTCAGCGTCGTATTCCAAAAATTGGTTTCAAGAACAACGATAGGGTAGAATACAAAGTATTCAACCTTGGTCAAATTGAAACCTTGATCGAGAAATATTCACTTGCTTCTTTCAGCATGGAAGATCTTTATGTCAATGGTCTCGTTAACCGTACCGATAAAGTCAAGATTCTTGGTAACGGAGCCATCTCTACAAAAATTGATTTCAAAGTGAATGCTATCAGCGAAAAAGCCAAGTCTGTTATTGAAGCAGCCGGCGGTTCTGTTGAAATCATCAAATAATTTCCGATATTTAATGGCCATGGTCATTTATATATAACGGACAAAATATTTCCCAGTGAAGAAATTCATCCAAACACTCAAAAATATCTGGAGCATCGATGATCTGCGCAGCAAGATCACTGTTACCATTTTGTTGATCCTGATCTATCGATTCGGTTCTCATGTTGCTTTGCCTGGTATTGATCCCAATAAATTGGACCTGCAAAGTGCCAAGAAGGGCTTGCTTGGTTTGTTTGATACCTTCGCCGGTGGTTCTTTCTCAAGTGCATCCATCTTTGCCCTTGGTATCATGCCTTACATCTCTGCTTCCATATTCATGCAATTGATGACCATTCTTGTTCCTCAAATGCAGAAAGTTCAAAAGGAAGGAGACAGTGGAAGAAAGAAAATCAATCAATGGACCCGTTATCTTACAGCATTGGTTACCCTTTTTCAGGCTGCAGCCTATGTTGCATACCTTAAAAACGTGAGTCGCGATGCTTTGATTGAGGCATATCAGCCTTATTTTTGGATTTCAACCATCATTGTACTGACTGCAGGAACATTGTTTGTGATGTGGCTTGGTGAGAAAATACAGGATAAAGGTCTTGGTAATGGTACATCAATCATCATCATGGTTGGTATCCTTGCCCGTCTTCCACAATCCTTTCTTGGCGAACTCGGTGCCAAGCAAACCAGCGGCGGCGGTGGTTTATTGCTTTTCCTGATTGAAATTGCTTTCCTTATCGCTATTATATTGGGACTGATTTTGCTTGTACAAGGTGTACGCAAGGTTCCCATCAGTTATGCAAAGCAACTGGTTGGCAGCAGGTCGCTTTCAGGGGCTAGACAATTCCTGCCACTGAAGGTCAATGCATCTGGTGTAATGCCCATCATATTCGCTCAAGCCATCATGTTCCTTCCTACTTTGGCTTCTTTTACCAATCTTGAATCGGGAAAGGGCCTTGCCAGAATTTTCAACGATCCCAGCAATGTCTGGTACATGTTGATCTATGTCATCATGGTAATCGCATTCACCTTCCTGTATACCGCACTTATTTTTAATCCAAAGCAAATGGCCGACAACCTCAAGCAAAACAACGGATTCATTCCCGGTGTCAAGCCTGGTCAGCCCACTGCAGATTATATCGGACAAGTAATGGATCGCATTACCTTGCCTGGTGCTATTTTTCTTGCTCTCATTGGTATTCTCCCAGGTATTGCCCAGCAGCTCGGTGTTACCCAATCTTTTGCATCATTCTTTGGTGGTACATCTCTCCTGATCATGGTGGGTGTAATCCTTGATACATTGCAGCAGATTGAGACCCACTTGTTGATGCGTCAATACGATGGTCTGATGTCAGGTGGTAGGATTCAGGGCAGGCAGCCTGCAACCACCAGCGCTATCTGAGATGATCAGAATCAAAACAAATCCGGAAGTAGAACTTATTCGTGAGAGTGCTCTTTTGGTCAGCAGCACTCTGGCTGAATTAGCATCCATGCTCAAGCCTGGTATAACTACCCAGATGCTCGATAATCGTGCTGAGGAATTTATACTCGACAACAAGGCTGTTCCCTCATTCAAAAATTATCGTGGCTATCCTTTTGCTACTTGTATATCTGTGAATGATGCCGTTGTTCATGGGTTTCCCAATAACAATATCATCAAAGAAGGAGATCTTGTTTCTATTGATGTAGGGGTTTACAAGAATGGTTTTCATGGTGACAGTGCCTATACTTTTGGTATAGCTCCAGTTGCTGAAGAACATCAATTGCTGATGCAAGTTACCAGAGCTTCACTATTGCTGGGAGTTGAAAAAGCCGTTGCTGGAAACAGGGTAGGCGATATTTCATTTGCCATCCAGGATTATACAGAGCGCCAGCATCACTATGGTGTCGTAAGGGAATTGGTGGGTCATGGATTGGGAAAGCAACTGCATGAAGATCCGCAAGTGCCCAACTATGGCAAGAAAGGCACAGGTCCAAAACTTCGTGAAAACATGGTCATTGCCATTGAGCCCATGATCAACATGGGAACAAGGGATGTGATTTATGATGCTGATGGATGGACCGTCAGGACAAAAGATGGTAAGTTTTCTGCTCATTATGAACATACCATTTGCATCAAGCGTGGCAGGGTAGACATTCTTTCCAGTTTTGAAAAAATCATTCAAAACGAAAATGCCAACCAGTCCCTTTACAGCGGCTATTGATCCTCGTTTCCTCAGTTCTATATCCTAACTTTATCCCATGAGAACATTTCTCCTGTTTTTATGGTCTCCTTTTTTTGTATTCGCTCAATCTGAACCAGTTTTAAAAGTCAGGGATTTCAGAAAATCCAATGAGCATGCATTCTTATCAAACTATGTTGACTTTCTGAGGATTCCCAATGTTGCAGATGATTTCCCCAACATCCAAAAAAATGCTCTTTGGATTTCTAATTATATGAAATCAAAAGGGATTTCCAACGTTCAACTCCTTCATCCCAAGTCTTCCGATAAACCACCTGCAGTTTATGGCGAAGTGATGGTGCCGGGGGCAACCCAGACAGTCATTTTTTATGCCCATTACGACGGACAACCCGTTGATTCAACAAAATGGAGTACAGGCTTACATCCCTTCAAACCTCGGCTTGCCACTGGTTCACTTGCCAATGGTGGGCAATTGATGGACTGGCCCCAGTCTTCAACAGCATTCAATCCTGAGTGGAGAATTTATGCAAGAGGAAGCTCAGATGATAAGGCTGGCGTTTATACCATCATCAATGCATATGCCGCACTTGCTGCTCTGCATATTTCACCAGGCATAAACATCAAATTCTTTTTTGAGGGAGAAGAAGAGGCCGGGTCGACGCATCTGGATGAAATTTTCGATCAACATAAACAATTATTGCAATCTGATATTTGGGTTATCAGCGATGGTCCTGTACACCAGTCTGGTAGAAAGCAGGTTGTTTTTGGTGTGCGTGGGGATACCCATTTGGAGTTGACTGTATTTGGGCCAAAGCGACCTTTGCATTCCGGTCATTATGGAAACTGGGCTCCAAACCCAGCCATGGAAATGGCGCATTTGCTTGCCAGCATGAAGAACAATCAGGGTGAGGTAACCATCAAAGGATTTTATGATGATGTTATTCCCTTGAGTGATGCTGAAAAGATTGCCCTCTCAAAAATTCCGGCTGTTGAAGAGCAACTCAAAAAAGAGCTGGGCATCAAAAAAGCAGAAAGAATTGGAACGCTCAATGAAAACCTCAATCGTCCATCCCTGAATATCAATGGATTCCAAAGCGCTGGCGTTGGCAAACAATCCGCCAATGTGATTCCCACAAAAGCCATTGCTTCCATAGACCTCAGATTGGTGGCTGGCAATGAGTGGAAAAGGCAACAACAAAAAGTCATCGATCATATCAAAGGGCAGGGCTATCATGTAACAGAGGCTGAGCCTACCAATGAGGAGAGGGCTTTGTATGATAAAATATGCATGGTAAAACGTTCCGATGGGTACAACGCACAAAAGACACCCATGGACAATCCGATGGCACAGCGGATTGTCGCTGCCGTAGCGGCTGCTCTTCCTGAAAAACCAGTGTTATTGCCAACCTTGGGAGGAAGTCTGCCACTATTTATTTTTGAACAAATGCTCAACACCAAGCCTGTAACCGTTCCGATTGCCAACCACGACAACAACCAGCATGCCGAAAATGAAAATATTCGCATTCAGAACCTCTGGGACGGATTGGAAATATTTGCTTCCATCATGATGATGAAACAATGAGCGAAAGAAAAAAATTAATCGTTGTAGGAGGCGGGGCATCCGGTTTTTTTTGTGCGGTAAATGCTGCACGACTGGATAGAAATCTGGAGGTTGTCATCCTTGAAAAATCAGCCAAACTGCTTTCTAAAGTGCGCATCAGTGGCGGTGGCAGATGCAATGTTACCCATGCATCTGACACGGTGGATGATATGCTGGACGCCTATCCCCGCGGAAGAAATTTTATCAGAAAATCATTGCATCGATTCTCTTCAAATGATACAATCAACTGGTTTGCTGAAAGAGGTGTTTCATTGAAAACTGAACAAGACGGCAGGATGTTTCCCGTAACGGATCAATCCCAAACCATCATCAATTGCCTGATGGAAGAGGCTGAGCAATACCATGTCAAGATAGTAATGCAGGCAGATGTAGTGTCCATTCAGAAAGACCAGGAAGTATTCAAGTTGACTGTAATGAAGGACACCCAAACCTCCACAGTGGAGACTTCTGATTTTGTTTGCATCGCTGCAGGCGGCCATCCTAAGCTATCCGGGTTCGATTGGTTGGAAAATACAGGCCATTCCATTGAATCGCCCGTTCCCTCATTGTTCACTTTCAACATCCCCGACAAACGTTTGCACGCATTGATGGGCGTTTCATCAAAACATGCCATAGTAAAAATTCCTTCCTTAAAATTACAGGAAACAGGCCCCGTGTTGATTACCCATTGGGGGCTTAGTGGCCCTGCAGTACTCAAGTTATCATCCAGGGCCGCAAGGGAGTTGAATGCTGCCGCATACGGATTCGAGGTAAGGCTCAATTGGGTTCCTGATGCACATGAGAGCATGATGCTGGAGACCTTGAAAAAAACCAAGGCGATTGCACGCAATGCCATCGGATCAAAAAACAGTTTTGAGCTCAGCGCAAGGCTGTGGAATTATTTGCTGATCAAATCAGGCATTGATCCTGAAAACATCTGGCCCAATATCCCTCAGCAGGCCCTGGTTAATCTCTCCCGATCCCTTTGCAATGATCTATATACTGTCAGTGGCAAAACAACGTTTAAAGAAGAATTTGTTACTGCAGGTGGCATCAAATTGGAAGAGATCAATCCACTCACCATGGAAAGCAAAAAAATGGCAGGGCTGTTTGTGGCGGGTGAAGTGATGAATGTTGATGGCATTACAGGAGGGTACAACTTTCAGCATGCATGGTCAAGCGGATGGATTGCGGCAAATGCAATCACCTCAAAAACACAATAAAAGCCTCATGGGGTTGGCGAGCTTTTGGCGGAGGTGTATACCTCACTCAAGGACCTGGACAAGTTTGCGGAGGCCATCAGGAAGATCGCCAAAGGATAAAATCAAGAAAAATTTCCTACTCTTGCCGGATTCACTGAAAAAATAGCCCAAAAATCAGGCTTTTTTTCTGTATGAATCAGTATTTCTATTACCTTTGCCGTCCCCAAATCAGGCTGACAAAACAGCTTGAAATTCAAACAAAAGGAGGAAATTAATAGTGGAAGAAAACAACACACTAGCAAATCCGTCAACAGTCTCCGCACACGATGATTTCGATTGGAGCATTGACAAGCGCAACGTTGCCCGTTACAACAACGAAGAGCAACTCAAGTATGATGCCGTTTATGAGGGCACATTCAAACAAATCACTGATGGTGAAATGGTTCAGGGTACCGTAGTGGGCCTTACCAAAACCGATGTGGTGATCAACATTGGTTTCAAAAGTGATGGTCTTGTTTCGTTGAACGAATTCAGAGACCTTCATGGATTGAAAACTGGTGATGTAGTAGAAGTAATGGTTGTTGAAAAGGAAGACAGGGAAGGCCACCTGCACCTCAGCCGCAAGCAAGCCCGTATCACACGTGCTTGGGAGCGTATCGTTGAGATGCATAAATCAGGTGAAGTCGTTTCTGGCTTTGTTACCAGCAAAACCAAAGGTGGTCTTATCGTTGACATCATGGGCATGGAAACCTTCCTGCCAGGATCACAAATCGACGTTAAACCCGTTACCGACTACGATCAGTTTGTTGGTAAAACAATGGAATTCAAAGTGGTTAAGATCAACGAGACCATCAAGAATGCAGTTGTTTCCCACAAGGCACTTATCGAAAGCGATATCGAAGCACAGCGTGCTGAGATCATGGGTAAACTTGAAAAAGGTCAGGTTCTCGAAGGAACCATCAAGAACATCACTGATTTTGGAGCATTCCTTGATCTTGGTGGCGTAGATGGTCTTCTCTATATCACAGACATCAGCTGGGGACGTATCAACCATCCTTCTGAAGTACTCAAGCTTGATCAGAAACTCAATGTCGTTGTCCTCGACTTCGATGATGAGAAACGCAGGATCAGCCTTGGTCTTAAGCAATTGACACCACATCCTTGGGATACACTTTCAACAGAAATTGTTGAGGGTGCGAATGTTAAAGGCAGGGTAGTCAACATCGAAGATTATGGTGCATTCCTTGAAATCACTCCTGGTGTTGAAGGACTTGTTCATGTAAGCGAGATCACTTGGGCAAACACTCCGGTGAATGCAAAAGAGTTCTTCAAGTTGGGTGATGAGTACGAAGCAAAAGTGGTGACACTTGACAAGGACAGCAGAAAGATGAGCCTTTCCATCAAACAACTCACATCAGATCCTTGGAACATCATCGAGGATAAATACCCTGTGGCCAGCCGTCATACAGGCCTTGTCAAAAACATCACGCCATACGGTGTGTTTGTTGAACTTGAGCCAGGCATTGGTGGCATGATCCACATCAGCGACCTCAGCTGGTTGAAGCGTTACAATCATCCTACAGAGTTCACCAAATCAGGAAGTCAGATCGACATCATGATTTTGAACATTGATAAGGAAAACAGGAAGCTTCAACTTGGACACAAACAACTTGAGGAAGATCCTTGGAATGCCCTTCAAGAAACCTTTGCTATCGGTTCCACACACGAAGGAACTGTGGTTAAGAAGGATGATAAAGGTGCTGTAGTTCAGCTCCCTTACGGTCTTGAAGGTTTTGCCCCTGCACGTCATCTTGCAAAAGAAGATGGCAAGACAGTTGGTGCTGATGAAACTGCCCAGTTCGTAGTGATCGAGTTCGATCGCAACGAAAAGAGGATTGTGTTGAGTCATGCACGCATCTGGGAGCAGGTTGCAGCTGATGAGAAAGAAGCAGTTGTCAAGGAAAAGAAAGCCGATGCAGCAAAAACCAAAAAAGCTGTTAAGGACATTCAGAACAAGGTTGAGAAATCAACATTGGGCGACCTTGGCGTTCTTGCTGAACTCAAGAAGAAAATGGAAGGCGGAGAATAAGGAAACTTATCTTCTACTGACATCAAACAATAAGGGTCCTGTGCAATTGCACAGGACTTTTTTTATGCCAGCAATGCATTGAAATCTTGTGCGGCAAGGGAACGTAAAGAGTCCAGCTTAAGATCTGCTATATTCCAACGTTCCTGGTGGAATTGGTCGGGGTGGGGCACAACGATGCATTTCATTCGTGCTGCTTTCGCTGCAATCATGCCGTTGAAAGAATCTTCGAAGCAGATGCAAGCAGCCGGATGGCTACCCAGTTCGATTGCACAGTTGATGAATACCTGTGGATTGGGTTTTCCGAAAGGTAAAAATTCTGCGGAGCAAATGGCTGAAAAATGCTGCTCCATCTTGGTTTTGGCCAGAACAGCTTTGATGAGCGCGAGGGGAGAAGAACTGGCTAGTCCTATTTTGAGAGAGGATTGTTTGACCATTTCCATTACTTCGTTAACCCCTTCCATCATCGTTCCGCTCTCCATTACTTTAGCGATGACGAGATCTGTAATTACTTTTTCAGTTTTTGGAATATGGGCATGTTCAATATTGAAAACGCCAAACCAATGCTGAAGGAATTCTTTTGTTCGAAGGCCGGTGGTCTCAACATATTGTTCTTCACCAATGATTATCCCAAATTTTGTCAGGCTTTCTTGGGCAGCTTCATACCAAAGCGGTTCTGAATCTATCAGCAATCCATCCATGTCGAAGATGGCAGTAGTTGTTTTCATTCGCATTTGATTTCCAATAAAATTAATCTTTTAAATGCTAATCAGGAGCTGTAAATGGTTGTATCAAATCTCAACAGATTGATATGCGTAATTGAATAATCCTTATCTTGAATCTCCTATTATGATTGATAAACTAAAAGATATCAAGTTGGTGAGGAAGTTGGTGTATGCCTTCGTAGGAGTATTCACTTATCCTGGTCTTGCCATCATCAATAAACTAAAGATCAGTGGTACAGAGAACATCGAGGATCTTCCCAAGCAAAATGTATTGTTTGTAAGCAATCATCAAACCTATTTTGCAGACGTCATTGCATTTCTCCATATTTTTTGTGCTGTAAAATGGGGAAGGAAAAACAGGCTTGGCCTTCCCTTCTATTTTCTCAACCCATTTGTAGATGTCAACATCGTTGCTGCAGAAGAGACCATGAAAGACAATCTGCTCACAAGGATTTTTACATTGGCTGGTGCCATAACCATCAAAAGAACATGGAGAGCTGCAGGGAAAGATGTCAAGCGGGAAGTGGATACAAATGATTCTTCCAAAATCAATGAGGCATTGGCCAAGCGATGGGTGATAACTTTTCCACAAGGAACCACCAAACCTTTTGCTTTAGGCCGAAAGGGTACCGCGCATATCATCAAGACCATGAAACCGGTTGTGGTTCCTGTGGTCATCAATGGATTCTGGCGCGCCTTCAACAGAAAGGGTTTAAGGTTCAAAAAAAAGGGGACAGTACTATCTGTTTGTTTTAAAAAACCGCTGCAGATTGACTACGAAAAATCTGTAGATGAAATCCTTGAACAGGTCATGGATGCCATTGAGCAAAGCCAGCAATTCATGCTGAGAGGAAAACACCACCACGACATTTCACCTGCCTGATGCTTTAATTGGTGAACAATGCCTTCAGTTCTGTTGCATCCTCTGCTTTCATTTTCTTTGCAAGTACCAACCTTAGCTGCCTTCTTCTGAGCGCTCCGTCAAAGACTTTTTTCTCCTCCTCTGTTTCAGGGGTTAACTCAGGAACCATTCTTGGTTTTCCATTGGGATCAAGTGCAACAAAGGTCAAATAGGCTTCATTGCTTTTGTATTTGTACTGTTGGGTAAGGTCTTCTCCCCATACGGTGAGATGCACTTCCATGGATGATTTAAACGCCCTGGATACCTGTGCTTCAATATGCACTACCTGACCAAGTTTTATGGGAGCATCAAAGGACATGTTGTCTACTGAAACAGTTACGCATGGAGCATTGCAATGTCTCCACGCTGCCATTGCCGCTGCAGTATCCATCCAGTACATCAGCCTTCCACCCATGAGGTTACCATAAAAATTGGTGTCATTCGGGAATACCAATTCTGTCATGATCACATTCGACTCAGATGCTTTTTTAGGTTTCATTTTCACGTGTTTTAAATGATTATTTTTTCAGCCCCATCCAGAAATGCTGGTGAAATATCTGCACCAATTCCTGGTAGCTCATCAAGCTCAAGGAAATAATTGTTGTAGCGTGCTCCCCCTATGACTGGATCTGCAAGATGTCCCAACAGGCAAGTATCAAGATCGTAGAAACGGATATTCTCATGGGACATGGCCAGGTGCACTTTTGCAGTAAGGGCCAGACGGCTTTCCACCATGCCTCCCAGCATGCAGGGAATGCCATGAGCAGCAGCGGTATCAGCAATCTTGATGGCTTCAAGGATGCCTCCGGATTTTGCTAGTTTGATGTTGATATAACTGCAGCTTTCACTGGCGATGAGTCTTTCGGCATCAAAGTGATCAAATACACTTTCATCGGCCATGATCGGAATGGCAACATTTTTTTTCAATAAAGGCAGCAATGGGTCAAGATGGTGGTGCATGGGTTGTTCGCAAAAGGCAATGTTGAATGGCTCGATTTCCTGAAGTGTTTTCAATGCAGTAGCATAGTCCCATCCCTGGTTGGCGTCAACGCGGAGTTGGATGCTTTCCCCAACAGCCGCCCTTATTTTTTTGATCCGCTCAACATCTTCCTTACCATTTTTACCCAATTTCACCTTGATGATGCTCACACCTTGTTCAACAAAGGCAATGGCTTTCTCCGCCATTTTTTCTGGGCTGCTGATGCCAATGGTGAGGTCAGTTTGAATCTTTTTTTGTTGACCTCCCAAAAACCTGAACAAAGGCAGGCTCAAAGCCTTTGCTGCAATGTCGTGCAATGCCATGTCAAAAGCACTTTTGATGGTGCTGTTGAAAGCAATATGGGCATGCAACTCATTCATTCTCTCCTCAATGTCACAGGGATTTTTTCCTTTGATGATGTTCGCAAGCTCCTTTCCAATATAGAAACAACTGTCCTGGGTTTCTCCGACCAGCATGGGGAATGGGCTGCATTCTCCTACGCCAGTTATGCCAGCATCGGTTTTGATTTTGATGAAGATGTTTTTGGCGGCATAGCAGGTTTCTGTCGCAATCACAAATGGCTCCATCGGGATGGTCAGTCTGCTGATTTCAATTGAACTGATCTTCATTGCGCTGGTTGTATGGTTCTTTTATTTTGCCCCTTTCATCTTCAAAGGTAAAGGTTCCAATGCTTAACACTATCATCAAGCTATTTAAACAAAATCATTTCTCTAATGTTGTATCAAAAAATGATGTATGGAAAAGCTGAATGGTAAAAAAGTTGTTGTTGCAGGGGCCTCTGGTGGTATAGGATCCAGTTTGGTAAAGCTGCTGATACAAAGTGGAGCAGAGGTTTTTATCACCGGAAGAAACATTGAAAAGTTGTCCAGCATCGCTTCGACTCATGGTATTCCAGCTTCCCATTTTATGGCGACAGACATCGGTGACGGAACTCAGATGGAATTGTTGGCTGAGACTGCCCTGGCTAAACTCGGTACTCCAGATATACTGATCAATCTTGCTGGAATTGGCATCATCAAACCAATGGAGCAGTTGTCTTTGGATGATTTTTCCCGGTCTTTACAAACCAACCTCGTTGGAGCTTTCCTTTTTGTAAAATCCTTTCTGCCAGCCATGAAGGAAGCAAAAAAAGGATTGATCATCAATGTTCCAGGGGTCTTGGGTAAAGTTCCTATGGCGGGAGCGGCTGCCTACTCTGCCAGCAAATATGGCATTGTGGGAATGATGCAAAGCATCAGGGAAGAATTGAAAAGAACCGAAATAAGAATTACCAACTTGTTTTTGGGGGGTGTTGATTCACCTTTTTGGGATGAAATAGACCTCAGGGTACAAAAGGATAAAATGATCCGTGAAGAAGAGGCGGCAAGGTCAATTTGGTTCCTTTGTCAGCAGCCTGCCGGCGGCGTTGTCAGTGAAATGGTTTTGCAACCCTTCAATCACCAGGCTATCTAAAGCATGGTTCCTTTCAGAAAATAATAGGCACAGTTGAAGTAGATAATAACCCCAGTAACGTCTACCAAGGTAGCAACAAATGGTGCGGAAGATACAGCAGGGTCAGCTCCGAGTCTTTTCAGTACTATAGGCAACATGGATCCGGAAATGGTGCCGAACATGACCACCCCAATCAGGGAAACCCCTACAACCATGGCCACAAGAAAATAATGTGCCCCGTATACTTCAGGAAATATTTGAGACCATACCATCACCCTTGAAAAACCAATGATGCCAAGTACCGTTCCCAGCATGATACCAGATACAATTTCTCTGCGCATGACCTTCCACCAGTCTGCCAATGTAACTTCTCCAACGGTAAGTGCCTGTATGATCAATGAAGAGGCCTGAGAGCCGGTATTGCCACCACTTGAAATGATCAAGGGTATGAAGAGTGAAAGGATCAAGGCCTGGTCCAGTGCTTGCTCATAGCTGGCCATGGCAGTAGCGGTGAGCATTTCACCCAAAAAAAGAACAATCAGCCAACCGACCCTTTTTTTGAAAAGTTTGAAAATTGAGATTTCGAGATAGGGCTCATCTAGGGCTTCAGTTCCTCCCATTTTCTGCATGTCCTCACTGAATTCCTCGTTGGCAATCCATAGCACGTCATCAATGGTAACGATACCCAGCAGAATATTGTTGTTGTCTACAACAGGCAAGGCCACCCTGTTGTTCATCTTAAAGACCTGGTTGGCTTTCTCCTGATCGTCATATACATTGAGTTCTATGTACCTGCCATCAGTGAGTTCACTCACCATTTTATCCGGTGGAGATAATAAAAATTCTTTGATCCTGACGTCATCCAACAGTTCACCTTGGTCGTTGATTACATAGATAACATCGATGGTCTCAGATTCTTGGCCCACTTCCCTGATGTATTCCAAAACCTCAGCAATGGTCCAGTCTGACTGCACCGCAATATAATCGGGTGTCATCAGACGACCTACGCTTCCTTCAGGATATCCCAACAGTGAAAGGGTAATTTTTCTTTCTTCCGGATTCAGCAGTTTGATCAGTTCCCGTACTGCATTGGTAGACAATTCTTCCAGAAATGATGTACGATCATCCGCAGGGAGCTCATTCAGTAAAGCGGCTGTTTTCAGCGGCGGGAGTTCTTGAATGATGTCTTTTTGGATACCCAGTTCAATGATCTTGAAGGTACTGGCTGCCCTGTGGATGGACAATTCTGCCATGATCTCAGTGGCATGTTCCCAATTTTCCTCAATGAGTTGAGCAACATCGCTGATGTTCAGTTCATTCAGGAATTCCGGCATGTGCATGGCATTCTCCTCCAGGAGGAAAAATTCAAACTGCTCTTGAAGATCCATATTGGTATCGATCTGAATCATGCCTGTTTGCCGGTTTCTGCGAAATTAATCATAGTTTTTAAGCCTGCAATATTAACTTTAAGAAAGACGGTAATGGGTTTTAACCGATCCAGCATCGGTAAGCAAGACAATATTGTACATTTGTAATCAATCAATTCATGTGCAGATGATTGTTTTTTTGTTGGGGTTTATGGGGTCTGGCAAGTCATTTTATGCAAAAGGAATGTCTGAGCATCTTCATGTTCCATTTGTTGACCTTGATCAATTTATTGAGGAGGATCAATCCATGACCATCGGTGAAATCTTTGAGAAATTGGGCGAATCGGCATTTCGAACCCTTGAATCAGTAGCCATTAAGCAGGTTTATGCAGATATATTGGCCAGAAGTACAAAAACGCAACATAAAAATGATATTTTAGGAATAATCTCTTGTGGGGGAGGGACGCCCTGCTTCAATGACAATATGGATTGGATGAACAAGCATGGCTTGACGGTTTGGATCAATCCGGCTGAAGAAATCATTTTGGAGCGGTTGATGAAGGAGAGAAAAACGCGGCCTCTTGTGGCCGCTCTTACTGAAGATGCTTTGAAGGATTTTATCCATCGAACGTTAATGGAGAGAAAATCATATTATGAAAAAGCCCAAACAGTCGTCTGTCAATCCGATATACCCATATCTGAATTTGTAAATACCGTCAACCATGCAAAGAACCTTTTTTAGGACTGCTGCTTTACTGGCCATGATCTCAGTCATCCTTGGTGCCTTTGGCGCCCATGCACTGAAAGCGCTTATTACTGAGCAAGCACTGGCCAGTTTCCATACTGCGACAACATACATGATGACCCATGCTATCGCACTCTTTATCGTTGGGATGATGTACCGTCATTACAAGAATAAAACAATGGTATGGTCTGGTAATTTCTTTGTGATGGGCATCATCATGTTCTCTGGTTCAATTTACTTGAGGATCGCCCTGTCCTATCTGGGCTATGAGAAACTTGACGTCATCAATCTCATTACTCCTGTTGGAGGGCTGATGTTCATCCTGGGATGGCTCTTGTTGTTCATTTCCATTCCACCCAGGGAACACCTGGAAAAGGCAACCAAATCAGATGACTAAAATAAACTGTATTTTTGGGGGAATAAATGCAATACCTCACTTCAAACAGCTCAATACCAAATGGGTAACCGTTTAAGAATTCCCAAGAATACTGCCGATCCTGAGGTCCTCAAAGAGGAGAAGGAGGAAACAGTTGAAATAAAATCTCTGGTGCGTGATGAGAGGACCCATAAAATCCTGGGTTCTGTTTTGTTGTTTTTGGGCCTGTTTCTTTTCGTAGCATTTACCTCTTATTTATTTACTTGGATGGAGGACCAGGACAAGGTGAGGGACATGGGGGCAAAAATCTTGATGCCCAATGAACTGGAAATCAGCAATCAGTTGGGGAGCCTAGGAGCTTTTACAGCATTTGTTTTTTTTGAATATGGCTTTGGTTTGTCATCCTACCTTTTTTGTTCCCTCTTTTTTGTTTTGGGATCAAACCTGATGTTTGATAAACCCATTTTTTCAGTTGCAAGGAACCTACGTTACCTGTTAACAGGATTGATCATTGGAAGTGTAAGTGCAGCTTTTTTCACCCCAACCACTGCCTTTAATTGGGGCGGTGCATTGGGCAAGTTTGCTGCTGCATGGCTTACGGCAGTGATTGGGTGGGCCGGAACTTTTGCCTTGATTTCACTATCCCTGTTTTCCTATGTTATTTGGCGGTTCAATCCCATCTTCAAATGGCCAGTTTTTTCTGCCAAACCAAAGAATGATCTGCAGGATCTATCATTGGAAGATTCAGCAATACCACCAGTAGTAGAACCAGAAATAATACAGCCAAGGCTTGATTTGACCGAAGGGAATACCCTGAAGCCCCAACATGCACTTTCTCCGTTGACAGAACATCCCGTTGAGACAGCCCCATTGGAAGTTGTTGAAAAACCAGCAGATGAAATCGAAGCGGTTGCCATAGCGCCTTTAGATGTTCCTTGGGAAGCGGATGAAATCGAGGAGGAGTCCAACAGTGAAGCCGATCCACCTCTGGAAATCAAGCCGGTGCTGGATGAAAAGAATATTTCCCCCAAGGCAGCTGCAGTATTGGCCTCACCCCGTTACGACCCTATTGCAGACCTCAAAGGGTATAAGTTCCCTTCGCTGGATCTCTTGGCCCAGCATACTGGCGAAAAAATCGTCATGGATCAACATGAGCTTGAGGCCAACAAGACCCAGATCATGAGTACCCTTCGGAACTATGATATTGAAATACAAAAAATATTTGCTACTGTAGGACCAACAGTTACCTTGTATGAAATTGTTCCAGCGGCTGGTGTAAGAATTTCGCGTATCAAGAACCTGGAGGATGATATTGCTTTGAGCCTTTCAGCATTGGGCATCCGTATACCTTGCCACCATGCCACATCTCTTGATGGCTGGTGCAACAGGACAAGGTAAATCGGTGGGTCTGAATGCCATTCTTGTTTCACTGTTGTACAAAAAACACCCGTCACAATTAAAATTTGTGCTGGTTGACCCTAAAAAAGTTGAGCTCAGCATTTACAGGACCATTGAAAAACATTTTCTGGCCAAGCTGCCCGGGGAGGATGATGCCATCATTACCGATACCAGGAAAGTGGTCAATACACTCAATGCACTGTGCATTGAAATGGATGAGCGCTATGATTTGTTGAAAGAAGCCGGTTGCAGAAACATCCGCGAATACAATGAAAAATTTGCCTCAAGAAAACTCAATCCTGAAAAAGGGCATAAATTCCTTCCATTCATTGTCCTGGTGATTGACGAGTTTGCAGACCTCATCATGACTGCAGGGAAGGAGATTGAAACACCCATTGCCCGTCTTGCCCAGTTGGCAAGGGCCATCGGCATTCACCTGATTGTCGCTACTCAACGTCCATCAGTGAACATCATTACCGGAACCATCAAGGCCAATTTCCCTGCCAGGATTGCTTTCAAGGTCTCTTCCAAGATTGACAGCAGAACGATTCTGGATGTAGGTGGAGCTGAGCAATTGATCGGAAGGGGAGACATGCTGGTATCTTATCAAGGAGAAGTAACCAGGGTTCAATGTGTATTTGTAGACACTCCTGAAGTGGAAAAAGTCGCTGATTTCATTGGCGGGCAGCAGGGCTATCCATCTGCATTCGAACTTCCTGAAGTGGTGGATGAAAAAGACATGGACGATCGCGAGGTTGATTTGCTGAGCCGGGATCCTTTGTTCAGTGAAGCCGCATCCCTCATTGTGCAGAGCGGCATGGGATCTACTTCTTTGATTCAGCGAAGATTAAAACTCGGATACAACCGTGCAGGCCGGTTGATGGATCAACTGGAAGCAGCTGGCGTAGTAGGACCCAGCAAAGGGAGCAAAGTTCGGGAAGTACTCTTCAAAACTGAGTATGAGCTCGAACAGTTTTTAAAATCAATGGAATAGTCTTTTCTTTGCATTGGCTTGGATATTTGCCAGCCCCAACCAAATCACAACGATCATGCTCAAACGCACATTGCCAATACTACTTTCCCTGATGATTGTATGCCTCACCGCTGCATCGCAAGCACCAAAAGCAATGGGCAAAAGCGACCC